>JALNVO010000167.1 GCA_023231365.1 Fibrobacteraceae bacterium
CAGCCCACTCCCGGTTCCGGGCCGCCGGATTCCACGGCGCGAATGCCTTCATAGCCCACCTTCATCACCCGCTCTAGAGTGACCTTGTCCTCACCTTCCGTGCGGAGGGTATCCATCACGGTGTCCTGGGGTTTGCCCCCGAGAATCAAGCGGGTGGAATCCGCCTTTGGGTCGCATCCATGAATAAAAACCTTCTGATGATAGATATGGGCCAAGGCGGCAGCTGTATTCTGCTGGGTCGTGGACTTCCCGATTCCACCTTTTCCGTAGAACGCAATTTTTCTTGTCATGAGAGTTTCCTTTGTTTATCGTTCCTTGAAAGCGATTTTTTTCGCTTTGTGGGAGATGAAAGCAAAGGGTGTGCCAGAATCCCCGGTGGATGGGAAAAAAGCCAAAAATTTTTCGTTCGTTCTTTTTTGTTTCGGCTAAAAAAATGATTGCTCTTTTATGTACATTTTTTTCTTTTCCGCATAGGTTTGTTTGTACGGGGAGGTGCTTTCTTATTAACGAATAGACATTGAGGTACATTCGAATAAATGTGAGCGAAAATCGAGAAATTCCTCAAATTCTTCTATAATCTGAAAATTGAACTGAAAATAAAACGATACAGGGGAAAAGAAAAAGAACATACCGAAAAATTCAATATGTAATGGTATGGAATTCGCTAATACTATTTGTTACCCCGCTCAGGGCGTGCCATTATTGCTATGGAAAGGAAAAATATGCAAGACCCGCGACTCGAAAATCACCCCTGTTTCAACAAAAAAGCCTGCCATAATTATGCGCGGATTCATCTGCCCGTGGCTCCGCACTGCAATGTCCAGTGCCGGTTCTGCGACAGAAAATTCTCCTGCGTCAACGAATCGAGGCCGGGAGTCACGGCGAAGGTCATGTCCCCCGTGGAAGCCCTCGCCCATTTGGAACAGAACCTGCAAATCTATCCCAATATCAGTGTGGTGGGCATCGCCGGCCCCGGAGATCCCTTTGCCAATCCGGAGGCGGTTCTTGAAACATTCCGCCTCGTGAAGGAGAATTTTCCGAACTTGATGCTCTGCGTCTCGTCCAATGGTCTTCAGATCCTTCCATACGCAGAGGAACTGAAGACGGTTGGCGTTTCCCATGTCACGATTACTGTGAATGCGGTCTCTCCCGGCGTGGGGGCCTCCATATACAAGTACATCCAGGTGGATGGAAAACTGGAATCCGGAGAAGATGCTGCGGAGTATCTCTGGGAACAACAGCAGGCCGCTATACGCGCTTTCGTTGCGAGGAATATTCTAGTAAAGGTCAACACCGTCTGCGTTCCCACCGTGAATATGTCGCATATCGAACAGATTTCTAGAAGCGTCGCCGCCCTTGGAGCGAACCTTCACAATATCATTCCCATGATCCCCGTTCTAGGTACGGACTTCGCTTCCATTCATGAACCGACTGCCGAAGAAATGAAATTCGTCCGCGCCAAAGCAGAGGCTTATCTCCCCCAGATGACCCACTGCGCAAGATGCCGGGCAGATGCCGTCGGGCTCCTGGGAGACACTTCCGGACAGACGCTGAAGTTTACCGCCCATGTGCAGGGAAAAAACAGCGCCGAAAATCTCCTGAAGACAAAATTCGGCGAGGAGAGCCATTCTTATGTAGCGGTGGTAAGCTGGGAAGGACTCTTTGTCAACTGCCATCTCGGAGAAGCGAAGGAACTCCGCATCTACGATATCCAGAACAAAAAGCCGGTCCTCGTGGACATTCGCAAGATGCCGCCTGCCGATACGGAAGAGCGTTGGAAAAAACTCTGCGGCATTCTCCCTGACTGTTCCCTGCTGATCGCCGCAGGCGCAGGCCCTGTACCCCGCTCCATTCTCGCGGAATCGGGAATCCAAGTCCGGATAGCTCAGGGGCTTATCCCCGATTCTATTGAGGAAAGCACACAAAAGGGAAATGTTCAGGAAGAGGTCCCCTTTCAGTGCGGCTCTTCCTGCCACGGCTCCGCGGATGGGTGCGGACAGGAGGCCTTATGAAAATCAGGATGGCCTTTGTCACCAACAGCAGTTCCGTGAGCTACATTGTTTCCTGGAGTCCGGACATGGCTGAATTCATCCGTCTCAAATCCGGTCACTATGAGGGAGACCCCAAAAAGAACCGCATCTATTCCGTGCTTACGGAGGACCTTCGAGAGCACGGGAAAAAAGAGGAAATAGAGGGTAACACGGTTTATTCGAAGAAATACGGTTTTATGAAAAAGACGGAGTGCCTTTACGATGACTCCTTCGGGAAACCCATTGAAGAAGTGGATTTCGAAACGCTGGATGAACCGCAGCTCTGGGCCTACATCTGGGGTGAATATCTGGTGAATGCGCGTCTCGCCCGCGAAATGAAAGGGTTCGGCGCAGTTCAGGTCCCGAGGGATCCGGAAGCATTCAAGCAGAAATTCTGTGGAAAAATCATCTGCAAAGAGTGCCCTCGTCAAGGAACTCCCCAGTGTTTTAAAAAAAATAACGGATAAGGAGATATCATGACAGATCCTCTTCTTCTCGATACCACCCTCCGGGATGGGGAACAAAGTCCCGGAATCTATTTTACTTCTGAAGAAAAGATCCAGCTTGCGGAAGCATTGGATGAACTCGGTGTTTCCGTAATTGAAGCTGGCGTTCCCCAGATGGGAAAAGAAGAAAAATCGGTGCTCCGGGAACTGTGCCATAGAAATCTCAAGGCCGATGTCCTCGCCTGGAACCGTCTCGCTGTAGAAGATGTAAAAGCATCGCTCGAATGCGGCGTTGAACACATTCATGTCTCCGTTCCCACAAGTCTTGTCCTTTTATCCAAAGATCTCCGCAAGGACTCTTCTTGGATTCAGGGGCAGATGGACGTGGTAGTAGGCTTCGCCCTCAGGGAGGGACTTACGGTTTCCCTTGGAGCGGAAGATGCCTCGAGAACCGATCCCGCTTTTCTCGCGAGCGTCTTCAAACATGCGGAAGATATCGGGGTCACACGGGTCCGGTATGCCGACACGCTCGGAATTCTCACTCCGGACAAGACGAAGGAGGTCATCTCCTTTCTCACCCAGAGACTTAGGGTTCCTCTGGATTTCCATGCCCACAACGATTTCGGTCTTGCGACTGCGAACTCCCTTGCCGCTTGGCAGGCGGGAGCGCGGATGATTTCCTGTTCCGTAATGGGAATGGGGGAACGGGTCGGCAATACCTCTCTTGAGGAATTCATCGGAACCATTCATTTCCTTGAAAACGGATTTCCGGATTTCAATTTTCTCCGCCTCAAGGCTCTCTGTACGTTGCTTTCCAAGATGACGGACCGGCCCATACCGCTGCACAAGCCTCTTTTTGGAAAGGAAATTTTCAGGCACGAATCGGGCATTCACGTGGACGGGCTCCTCAAGGATGGATCGACATATGAACTATTCCCTCCGGAAACCGTCGGCGGTAAAAGAGAACTCATCGTCGGAAAGCATTCCGGGCGGGCGGCCCTCAAATATCTCGCCCGGCAGCGAGGCGTTGCTTTGGATGACGCACAAAGTCAGGACTTTCTGAATCAGATGCGCGCCCAGATGGCTGTCAAAAAAAAATCAATGCGGAAACGCTCTTTTCAGAGTATCTACGTGATCCCTCCAACTCCATGAGGTCTTCCCAATGAATTCCCCAGTGGTTAAAGAATGCGAAGATATGGTTTGCCGGGCGAAGATCCTCCCGCTCCTTTACAAATTGGGAGACAGCATTACGGAATGCGATGATTTGCAGGAGACTTCCCAGCTTCTCCTGAAAATTATGGAGGATCATCTTGAAATCCGGAGTGCGATGCTCACTCTATATCACAAGACTACAGGAACCATTTTCATCCACGAAAGTCTCGGGCTCACCGAAGAGGAAAAGGCGCGCGGGGTCTACAATCTGGGAGAAGGCATCACCGGAAAAGTCGTCGAAACCGGAAAGGCCATCATTGTGCCCAAAATCGGGGAAGAACCCGCATTTCTCAACCGCACGCGCAGCCGCCACGAAAACGACTCCGATTATTCCTTTCTCTGCATTCCGATCCATCGCGGTCACGTGGTATTGGGAACGATCAGCGTGGAAAAATTGTATGCCTCCCCCGAGGTCCTGAGCGCGGATGTGGAACTTCTGACCTTTATCGCCGCCCTTATCGCCCAGACGGTGGAACTCTATTTGATCAAGAACGAAGAAAAGACCTACTGGGAAAGCGAAAACCGCCGATTGAAGGAAGCCCTGAAGAAAAAATTTCATCCCTCCAACATTATCGGCAATTCCTCCGGCATGGAGGAAATCTACGCCATGATCGAAAAAATCGCCAAGACCCGCATTACCGTGTTGATCCTCGGCGAAAGCGGATGTGGAAAGGAACTGGTGGCGAACGCAATCCATTACAACAGCGCGGTCGCCGACGGGCCATTCATCAAGTTCAACTGTGCTGCGCTCCCTGAAAGCATCATCGAAAGCGAACTCTTCGGCCATGAAAAAGGAAGTTTCACAGGCGCTGACTCCGTCCGCAAAGGCCGCTTCGAAGAAGCGGACGGGGGAACGATTTTTCTGGATGAAGTGGGGGAGCTCTCTCTTCCGATGCAGGCGAAGCTCCTCCGCGTACTTCAGGAGAGGACCTTTGAACGCGTGGGTGGCAACAAGACCATTCAAGTGAACATCCGCATTCTCGCGGCGACGAACCGCGATTTACCTCAAATGGTGAAAGACGGCCGGTTCCGGGAAGATCTGTACTATCGGCTGAATGTATTCCCGATGACGCTTCCTCCTCTGCGGGAACGCGGAAGCGACATCATCACCCTTTGCGACCATTTCGTGCTAAAATTCGCCAAGGAGAACAATAAAACCATTAGCCGGATTTCGACGCCGGCACTCCAGATGCTCATGAACTATTCCTGGCCGGGCAATATCCGGGAACTGGAAAATGTCATTGAAAGGGCCGTGGTTCTCTGCGAGGACAGTGTCATTCACGGGTATAATCTTCCCCCCTCCCTCCAGGATGCGACCATTACGGGGACGAGCGAACAATCTCCACTGGAATCCAAAATAAAAACGATTGAGTATGAATATATCGTGGACGCTCTCAAGAATGCTCAGGGAAATATGTCGGAAGCGGCCGAGAACCTCGGAATGACGCGTCGGATGCTCGGCCTCCGGATGAAAAGATTCCGCATCGAATATAAACAGTTCCGGGGCATCAAGGTGGTTTAGCTATGTCATGCCTTTTTCGCTTCCAGAAGAGGAATGAGATTCCCGGAATATCTGTGGAACTTGCGCGATCCTGTAGCGATGCCTTTTCGTTTGCAGAATTCCTCGAGTGTGCAGACTTCCACTCCCTGCTTTGCGCTGGCTTCGAACATTTGCTCCCGGAGCGCGGTGGTTTCCTCCGGAGTGTGACCGGAATGGCTGTCCACAAGAACATCCGAGAGCAGGATGACTTTTTGACCGGCATTCAGAAGACTCTGCAATGCCGAATACACGCAAAATGCAGCGCCGTTCCCGAAAGTGACCCACTCCTCCACATTCATCGCCTGAGCGAAACGCCTGAAATTCTGATTCTTCATGAATTTCGCCCGCATTTTTTCCATAAAAGGGAGCTCAGGAGGGATATCCAGAAATTTTTCCATAAGAAAGAAGGAATAATCCCTGCTTTTCTCTTTCCAGCATACCCCGGCGTCCAGCGCTGGAATGTGGAGTATCTCGGGGACTTCGTTCTCCGCAGGGGCTCTTCCCGAGCAGCAGGTGGAAAAAACAAGAGGATGCCCGCAGGAAATGGCATAGGCATAAAGGCCATTGAGTACGGGAGCGAGAGGAGAAACTCGTTCACGGAAGGAAAGATGCGGCAAAACGGAACGCCGGTCGCTTTGCTGTGCAAAATATTCCAAGGAGTCCACATCGAAAAAAGCGAGCGATTTGTCCATTATCATTTTACAACTCCAGCGGCAACCCATTTCCTAGAAGATTTCACACATTAAAATAGTGTGCAATTCTCATGCCAGTGATAAAATCCGTAAAGGGTACCTCTAAAAATTCATTTTTATGGAGAGAAGCCGGTTGCCTTCGGGGAACGTCAGGATTCGAAGAGCCGGACTCTAGTCCGGCCCCGCAGGGGTGAGGAAGGAACAACGTGACACCGCAACAACGAGAAGCCGGTTCCCTTGGGGGAAC
>JALNVO010000168.1 GCA_023231365.1 Fibrobacteraceae bacterium
CCCAAGAGCATCGCAAACACAGGACCGCCCGGCATCGGGAAAAATTTTCCGAGAATCCATGCGGGAATGGCAATAAAGGCGATTAAAAGCAACGTTTTCTTTATCATAAGTCGATTTCTCCTTGCAAAATCAAAGCTAGATAAGCGAGAATGATTTGTAAAATTATATGTTTTTACTATTTTGATAGGTAAACACCTATCAATAAGTAATAGATGACTCCAAGGCACTTCAAAATTTTCAAGGCTCTTTGCGAAACGCTCAATATGACCCACACCGCCGAAAAACTCTATATGACAGAGCCTTCGGTGAGCCAAGCCGTTTCCGAACTAGAAAAGTTCTATAATGTGAAACTATTCGACCGCTTGGGCAAAAAGCTGTTCCTCACCGAGAGCGGAAGCGAGCTCCTCGCCCGCGCCACAGATATTCTGAACCGATTGGAAAACACAGAGCACTTCTTCAAATCCCGCAAAGAAATGCGCACAGTCCGCATCGGAGCGAGCGCTACCGTGGGGTGCTTCCTTTTACCCCGACTTCTCCGCGCTTTGCGGCATTACGCGCCCCAGATAGAAATGAATTTTGTGGTGGATAATACAGCCGAAATTGAAAAACAGCTACTCCATTCCTCATTGGATTTGGCCATTGTGGAAGGCCGCACGGAATCCTCGCTGTTAAAAAGCGAAATTCTCATCAAAGACGAACTCGTGCTAGTCGCAGCACCCCGTTTCTTGTTTTCACATAAAATAAATTCATTGAAAGATTTGTCACAAATTTCATTTTTGATCCGCGAGCGCGGCAGCGGTACGGCGGAACAGGCTTTGCAGATTCTCTCGGATTGGGGTATCACTCCCAAAATAGCAGGAACAGCAAGCAGCATCGATGCGTTAAGGCGATTAGTCCTTGCTGGAGCGGGAATTTGCTTTCTCCCGAAAATAGCCATTGAAAACGATCTCAAAAAAGGTTCGCTCAAACAGATACAGCCCAACCGCAAAAAAATTGAACGGAATTTTAGACTGATCTATCACAAGTCAAAGAAAATGGAAGGAGACCTTCTGCTCGTAAAAACTTGTGCTAAAGCTTTCGCAAAAGAAAGCGCCGACTAATTTTCGTTCTCCGAAACGGGATTCTCTACGAAATTCAAAACGTATTCCACTTGAATGTCAAACACGTTTTTCTCTTGCAAGGCGATATCCGTTTGCGAAGGATTATACGCATAAACAATCTTTAGGGCAGAATCCGAACTCCAAGAGAGCGCTATACTTGTATTGCTTGCCACAAAAACATCTTTGCCAAAAGCGTCCAAGGAATCCCTGCCGTACTCGCGGGAAGGCTCAAATTCACCTTTAGAAATTTTGACGTAATCTCTAAGCGAAGATTCTCCCGCACAACCGCCCTCAAACAAAGCGGCTACAAACTTTCCATCCGGCGATTTCGCCGTTTGCACCACCGTATAACGACAAGAATCTTTCGCTGAATCGGAGCACTTTTTTAAGGAAACAAGAGAAAAAACGACAAAAATAATAATTAAAAATCCACAGCCTTTTAATGCACAGCCCATGCAATGTTTCATAACAAGTCCGCTTTTTTTTGCTTTGCCGATGAATTCCGCTCCCAAAAAATGCCGTCGGAATAGCCCTGAATAGACTTGTCTTCCGAAGCGATTTTAAGCCGTTTTTCACAAAGGCAAGCGTACGCAAATTCTTTTTCCACACCCAAGTAATGCCGGCCCAGCTTTTTAGCAACAACACTCGTGGTTCCGCTGCCGAGGAAAGGATCAAAAACCATATCGCCCAGCTCTGAAGACGCTAGGATAAGCTTGGCAATCAGCTTTTCGGGTTTTTGCGTGGGGTGTTCGGTATTTTCAGGCATGCTCCAAAACGGCACACTTATATCGTCCCAAAAATTGGAGGGAGCCGTATCGCGAAAATTGCCATCGGCCGATTCGTTCCAGTCCTTCGGCATTCCATTTACTTTGTATGGAGCAACAACGCGGCGGCGAATTTTTACGGCATCTAAATTAAAGTAATAGTCGTCTTCATTTTTAACGGCAAACCAAATGTCTTCCATTCCATTTTTCCAGTTTGCCTTTGCGCCGCGGCCTTTTTCTCTTCCCCATGTAATGCGATTCAAAATGGTGAGCTTATCTGCTATTACCGATTGCATTGTCGACGTGCACTTCCAATCTCCACACATATAAAGAGATCCAGAAGGCTTTAAGAGGCGGACAACTTCACCAAACCACAGAGAAAGATAATTTTCATATTTTTCTTCGGTCATCTGCCCGAATTTTGTGCCATTGAAAGATTTGGAAAGATTATAGGGCGGGTCGATGATGACAAGGTCGGCAATTTCGTTGGGAACAAACTTCAAGACTTGAAGAGTATCACCCCAAATGGTTTTATCAATGAGAGATTCCGCAGAAGCTTCACCACTTAAATTCACAAGATCCGAGCGAAAGGAATCGCACTCTTCGCTAGAAAGAGTAAGAGTTCTGTTGCGCGAGGCTCTAACCTTTTCTTCTTCACTCATCGAAGTCTCAAATTGTTGAGGCCTTCTTCGTCCACGAGCATCTCACGTGGTTTGGAACCGTGTTTGGGCCCGCAAATGCCCATCCGTTCCAATTGGTCAATAATCTTGCCCGCACGCGAAAATCCCACAGAAAAACGACGCTGAACAGCGGAAGCCGAAAGTCCGTGGTTCTGAAGGCCAAAATCAGCCACATCAAAAGCTAGCGCGTCCATTTTAGAAGAAAGATCTCCGCCGCCATCTTCACTAAATCCATCGGCAGCACTCGGATCGTCAACTTCAAAAGATTCAAGCCTATCAAAGCGCACGTTCTGTTCCGAACAGGCATTCGCGAGAGCTTCTACTTCTGCGTCCGAAAGGAATGCGCCGTGAACGCGTGTCGGCTCAGGATCTTCGCCGGAGCGGTAGAGCATATCTCCGCGACCGAGAAGTTTTTCTGCACCGGCGCGGTCCATTACCGTGCGGGAATCCACCTGGGAAGCAACCTTAAAACTGATACGCGCCGGCAAGTTCGCCTTGATAAGGCCAGTAATGACGTTCACAGACGGGCGCTGCGTAGCAAGCACCAAATGAATACCCACGGCGCGCGCCTTTTGAGCAATACGCGCAATATACGTTTCTACTTCCTTACCTGCGACCATCATCAAATCGGCCAATTCATCGATGACAATCACGATATACGGAAGTTTTTCCATCTTTTCAGTCGATTCTTCCGCGGCATTTTCTGAAGGCACGTCGGCGAGAGAAGCCTGTTCATTTGTATCTATTGCAGGTGTTTCTACGACATTTTCCATAGGAGCGGAATTATCTTCATTGTCCGCTATGATTTCTTCTACGGGATTTTTTGCCGCGGCCTCTGCGGCAGCATTCAATTTTGCTTCCTCTTCGCGGAGTTTTTGATTGTAGCCCGCCAAATTGCGCACCTTGCACTTGGCAAGCACATCATATCGGCGGTCCATTTCCACGCACGCCCATTTCAGGGCATTCACAGCTTCTTCAGGCTGCGTTACGACAGGAGCGAGCAAATGCGGAATATTTTCGTAGAGCTTGAGTTCCACCACCTTCGGGTCTACAAGAATCATGCGGAGTTCTTCCGGAGTCTTGCTAAAGAGAAGGCTCGCCATCAGCGTGTTGATGCATACAGATTTGCCGGAACCCGTCTGGCCCGCGATAAGCACGTGAGGCGCGCGGCACAGATCCATCGTATAGGGATTTCCAGTAATGTCCTTGCCCAAGGCGATAATTAATTTATCCGGTTTCGGGGCAAAAAGCGGGCTTTCAAAAATATCGCGGCAATATACCGTTTGAAGCTTGCGATTTGGGACTTCAATTCCTACCACGGACTTTCCTGGAATCGGAGCGAGCACGCGGATGGATTTGGCTTTTAGCGCTAGCGCCAAATCTTCGTGAAGTGCGGCAAAGCGGGAGACCTTCACGCCCGGGCCGGGTTCCACTTCAAAGCGGGTAATCATCGGGCCTGTTGCAATGCCGGAAACTTTTCCCTTTACCTTAAAGTTTTCGAGTTGCTCTTCGAGCTGATGACCTATTTCTTCCAATTCCGCAGCCGTATAGTCCGGTTTCTGTTCCGGCGGAATATTCAGGATGTCAGCGACTTTCGGAATCTTGTATTCATCATAAGTCGTGATAGGCGCATCTTTCAAATCGCGTGTCAAAGGCTCATCGTTATCCAAGGAACTCGACGACAATGTCTTTTCCGGGAAAGGCTTCTTTTCTTCGGTCCTCTCAATTTTATTCATTTTGACCGCAGGCTTACTTTTTTCTTCATCGCGGACGACGATGCCTTCAATTGCCGGCTTGCCTGTGCGGTTGTCTTCCCACTTGTTAATCTGAAAGACCTGCCGCAAATTGGCGATTTCGTCGCGGAGCTGTCGAACTTCCAAAGCGCCCAAACGATGCTCGTTTTCGCGGAGATAGCGTTCCTTTTCTTCTATTTCCGCTTCGCTCGCCGATACGCCGTTCGGGGATGTTCTTTCCGCATTCGTTAGACCAAAAGCATCTTCGCCTTGTGGCTCTGGAGCATATTGCGCATTCTGCACTACAGGGAAAGTTCCTTCAAACATTCCCACAGGTCCGGAGAATGGTTTCGCCCTGCCCGTATATTGCGTGTAGTCGCTGTTCCACTCCGGAACATTTCTTTGTTCCATCCTCTTCTGTTCCGCATCCGGTTTCTTTGCAGATCCCTTGAATTCTTTAACAGGAACAACTGCAGTAGGGACATTCGCTGCGGAACGCTTGGCCCACCAGCCGGCGATAAAGGCAAACGGGACTTTGATGAATGCAAAATGCGAAGCCTTGAGCCCGAAAGCGATAATCAGCGTCATCAAAATTAAAAAAGAAATGACAGCGAACGGAAATACGAAATTCCCTTTTCCAAAAATCGGCCATATAATACTTTGTACGAGAAAGTAGCCAAACCGTCCACCAGCAGCATAGAGCTCGTTCGGAAAGAGAGAGAGATCGCCATTAGTCGAAGAAGCGAGCGAAAGTTCAGAAGGAACTAGAACGGAAAGGATCGAAAAGCCGGCAGAAGCTCTCAACAATCGAGGGTATTCTCCAGCGAGCACGAGCCAAAGGCCCCAGAAAAAAGCACTAATTGAAATAAGCGTTGCCGCACACTTTCCAAATACATAGACGAAAGTCTTGGGAAACGCATTTCCGAAATAAGGCCCGAGCCAATTTTTTTCGCTGCCGATGAACGAGACCAAGGCCATTAGCAAGGCAGTTCCGAAAAGAGCAAGAACTATTCCCCAAAAGCGGCGCCCGCCCCTTGATGAAGAACTTTTCTTTTTATTTTTTCTGCTTTGCTTTGTTTTCTTGGAAAGATCCGTCATAGTACTATAAAATATAGACTTTTCAAGACGCCAAAATTTGTCAATCCAGCGTCAAATGAATTCCGTTTACGGCTTTCTCAAAAGAATCCGTTTCTAACAACAGGCTGAGTACAATCCACCCGTCCTCATCAAAGTCAAAGAAGAAGCCCGGCTGCACAAGCACTTTCGCATCGCGCAGAAGTTTCAGGGTAAGCCTTTCGTCGTCCGCACCCTCAAAATGGATCGCGGCATACCAGCCCCCTTGCACATCCGGGAATATTCCTTTTGAAGGAAATGCGGACCTAAGAACCTGCAAATTCCGCTTTGCGCGGTCTATGATACTTTGTTCGTAATCTTTAGAAATTGCAAGCATCTGCGGCGCTAGGGCAAATGCCGGAGAAGACACGCTCAAATAGGCATCCGCCACATACTCCAGCGCCCTTTTCAGTTCGCCCTTGAGTTCGCCCTCGCGATAGGCCATCCACCCAAGCTTGAGCTCCGGAGAGCCTACCGTCTTGGAAAGGCCGTTCAAAAAGAATACGGGGACGTCCTTGGAATCCCACATCCACGGGCGTTCCACTGATTTATCATAAATGAAATCCCCGAAAACTTCGTCAACGACGATTGCCAAATCATTTTCGCTTGCAAATTCAACTGCAAGGTCCCATTCCTTATGAGAAATGGAATGCCCCGTCGGATTGTGCGGAGAAACTATCAAAAGAATTCTAGAACGCTCCGGGAAAGAATAAAGCGAGTCCTCATCTAGTACCCATTTATCACCGC
>JALNVO010000169.1 GCA_023231365.1 Fibrobacteraceae bacterium
CCGGACAGGCACATCCACGCCGCATGGCTCTGCATCGCCGAGGACAGCCGCCGCGTGGAAGACGCGGAAATCGAGCTTCAGAGAGTCCTCGCGGAAAAAGTTCCGCTCATCGCCGTCATCACCAAAGCGCGGAACGATGATGGCTTCCGCAGCCAGGTGCAGGAACACCTGCCGGAAGCGAGAAACGTCGTCCGCGTGCGCGCTCTCGGCGAAACGCTCGACGACGGGCACGTCATCCCGCCCTGGAACCTCGACACACTCATCGCCGCGACTGCGGAAATCATTCCCGAAGGACAGCGCATAGCACTCGCCGCGGCGCAGATCGCCTCGCTTAAGTACAAACGCACACAGTCGCACAAGGCCGTGCTCGTCGCAGCGACGGCGGCGGCAGCGACAGGCGTAAGCCCGATTCCGTTCTCCGACGCCATCATCCTCATTCCGATTCAAATCGGGATGGTCGCGAAAATCACATCCACCTACGGACTCGACTTTTCTACCGGAACGCTCTCGACGTTCGTCACCGCCGGCCTCGGCACCGTAGGCGCCACATTCGCCGGCCGCACGATCGTGAGCAATCTGCTGAAGTTTATCCCCGGCGGCGGCACAATCGCCGGCGGCACAATTTCCGCGGCCACCGCGGCGGCGCTCACCACGGCCCTCGGCGAAGCCTACAACGCGGCGCTCTTCAACCTAGTGAAGGACGACCCGGAAACGCAGCCCACCCCCGATGCAATCGTCGCCGCGTTCAAGCAGGAAATCCACCTGGGGGGAAAGGACAAGCAGGCATAACGCGGCAATGTTCGTTAACGGCACAACAAGTAGCTCGCGTTAGCGGCACAACAAGCAGTTCACGATAACGGCGAACAAGTACCGCGCGTTAACGTCATTGCGAGCAGCGCAGCTGCGCGGCAATCTATTCTTAAGCCTTCCCCGCCGCCGGAAATCTAGCGACAACCAAGCGCAGGGGACAGGCGAACGCCCGCGCCCGCAAGGGCGCGGGTCTTCTTTACTCTCCAAAAACCGGTTTCAGCGCAATATTTGAATTTTTCCATTCCCGCCCTCAAAAGTTAAGTTTATATTTACACCGATTTTAACAGGGCTAACGGCTCTTATTCCGCCACCGGAAATCTAGCAGTTGACGAGCGCAGGAATAAGCGAACGATAGCTCACGCCAATGGGCGTGAGCCGTTTGTGCTTATCGCGCGAAAAGGTTTGCTAGAACCTCCGGTGGGATGGCACTTCGGTTTCACGCCTTTTTGCGTGGAATCGGAGGGGGAGTGAGGGACGGGAGCTTAAAAGGTAAGAAAATTTATGTGTGAAAGTGAAATCGTTATCAAGAATGCATGGCAAAGCATATTTGACAAAAATATTTTTAATGAGGAAAAATACGCAAATATCAAAAAAGAACTGGTTTGTATATGGAATGCATTTTCAGGTTTCAACGAAAATATTGAAAGCATTGTAGCTGGATTTTATGATTCAAAAAAAATACCACCTAACGCCAGTATTAATGATCCTTATATATACATCGCGATCTTTTTAATGGCAACACCTTATAAAATATGCTTTGGCATTAATCCCAGCAATAGAAAAAATCTTCTATGCTTCAAGCGCAAAGACAACGCCGACTTTTATCAGTATTGTATTAATAAAAACCTAAAGGAAAAATACAATTTGAAAGAATACCGAATAGATCTTAGATCTTTGAATTTTCAGAAGAATTCAGAGAATAGCCAAATGTTTATTTTCGGCGTTCAAAATAGCATTGCTACCTTTTTGAAACAATGGAATAGATGAATAATTTTCTTAAACTTTTGCTATTGCTGTCTGGCCTTTTTTTGCTCTCTTGCAAACAAGACACAAAAGTCAGCGAATCTTTTCCTATAGGAAAATGGCTTGTCACTATTGATAGCTCGCGCTTTTGGACAACCGATTCCTCTTTCTTTAAAAACGGCCAATCATACGAATGGAATGGCGCTACATTTAATGGCGTTATAAATGGTCAAGGGACATTAAATGTCTATACAAACGATAGCTTAATTGAAGAAAAAGAAATCAATGCGTATTATGGGGCCATTCGAAAAGAAGACATCCTTAACGCAGGCCCGGATAAATACATCGGTGGAATTCGCAATTCGGCCATGAACGGAGCCGGCATCCTTATTAAAAGCAATGGCTGCATTTATATAGGGACATTTCAAAACAGCAAGCCCAATGGCTTATTAACTTTATATAAAAATGGTGCAATTTTTTACAAAGGCGCATGGAGAGACGGGCTCTATGATGGCCAGGGAACGGAGTATAAAGAGGACGGGACTGTCATTTCCGGTTTATGGGAAAAGAATAAATTAGTCAAAGCAAACGTATCCACGGCATTTTCTGTAGGGAAATATATCGGCGACATTTCCAGCAATAAGCCCAATGGCCATGGACTTATGATTTATAAAAATGCCAGCAAATATGACGGCACCTGGAAAGATGGGAAATACGAAGGATATGGGGAATTAACAACCGGACAGGATTCAATCGCCGGAGAATGGAAAGATGGCCAACTTGATGGGTACGCAACCGTACAGACTCCTCTTTACTTATATGAAGGCACTTGGGAAAAAAATCAACCCGAAGGCCTGGGATATGTACTTTTTGCAGATTCAAGTTCTTATTCCGGTGGCTGGACACAAGGGAAAAAAGATGGACACGGTGATTATGTATATAGCAATGGAGATGTCTATCTAGGCAATTGGGAAAATAATAAGCGGCAAGGTTCCGGCCGTTATCTCTCAAAAAATTTTGTCTATTCCGGTGATTGGGACAATGACACCATCGCTGGGCAAGGCCTACTGACATTCACAAATGGAGATTACTACAGCGGGGCTTTTGCACACAACAAAAAAAGCGGAAATGGATTTTATCAATTTCATCAAGGAAATGCATACAAAGGCGAATTCGCCAATGACCTATTCAATGGATTGGGAATATTTTATTTCTCAAGTGGAAGCCGTTACGAGGGATCGTTTGTCAATGGGAAAATACAGGGCGAAGGAACCTTATATTATTTGAGAGACCGCGATACATTAGCTATCACTACAATTTGGGATGGAACCAATAAAATACCACAATATGTAAGTATTCTATTTTCTAATGGAGATTTGTATGAGGGTGAAATTAAAAACGGATTGCCTTCAAAGAATGGGAAATGGACAACAGAGGCGGAACGAGAACAAAAGAAAAGTATAGTTTTAAAGGCAAATGATTTTTATAAACAACATCAAGCCACATGGAATAACTTCGTTCTCGGGACAAGCATCATATTAAGTGCATTGAGCGCGATTCCCCTTCCCCACTTAGCTCTAGCAATGGAAGCCGCAAATACCACATTAAACGTTATAGATATATCTGTATCTGTCGCATCCGCAAGCGTAGACATTTATGTCGCTAAGAAAGACGGGAAAAGCATTAAAAAACCCATAGAGAAGTTAGCCAAAGAAGTCACCATAAATGCAGCAATGATTGCATTTCCTAAAGTTGTACAAAAAGGGGCAAAGCCATTATTAACACAGGCAGGGAAAGCTGCTTTAGTTCAAGCTGTTCAAGCTCGGAAAGCGGTAACTATTTGCATTGATAAATCGGGAAAATTCATTAAGAAGCAAGCAATTCCACTTAGGCTCATCAAATTTGCGTACAGATTAACAGGGAAAGAAGGATATCAATTTATTAACCAATCAGACTACGATGTAATGTTAAAAAAGTTTCCGGACTTATTAAAAAAGATTCGTCTAGGGAAACCCGCCAGCAGTAAGCTTCTTTTGAACAACATGCTTATTGTAATGGGAAAGAACGGGACCCGCTATACAAAAGAAAAGGAAATACTATCTGCATTCGCAAAAATCTATAACAAAGGAGGTCATCTTAGACGCGCGCAAGCACATCATATCGTTGCCGGAGGGAAACCAGCGGCAGAGGGATCAAGGAAAATTTTACAAAAATTTGGAATTGACATAAATGATCCCCGAAATGGCATTTTACTTCCAATGAATACAGAAAGTATATTTAAAGGGCCATTGCATGGTAATCATTGTGCGCGCAACTGCGTTGATTTCGCAGGAAAAACTTTTCAAGATTATGACTCTTATATATTTAGTCGTCTAAAAGAAGCAAAAAGCTCATCGGATTGCTTCAACATTTTAGACGATATAAAAGTTAAATTATATAAAGGGCAGATAAATTTGTTGAATCATCGAGCCCCAAACACAACCTTCGGCCTATAATAAAGGAACATTCATATGGAAAAGAAAACTCATTCTAATAAAAGCAAACTTATTCTGCTATGTGCTTTATTTTTAATCGTTTTATTTTTTGCAATATATTTCATTAGCAGCAAGGATTCAAAATCCGTATCTTTGGCTAAGTCAGAGAATAGTTTAGTGCAAAGCAGCGGAGCCATAAAGGGATATAAAGAAGGAACTCCCGATGATTCTTTATCTGTTTCGGAACAGGCACAATATACAAGCATAATCGCAGAAGCAAGTCCAACGCGCATAAACGGAGCCGTTACGAATATAGATGAATTCAATCAGTTTATGAAAAAAAGCAACGGGCAGGGAAACTCAATAGAAATTCCGTCTATTGGTATTCTTTTTGATTTTAATACGACTGACGTAAAAAAATCTAATTTTGATTTAATATCTGCATTTGCAAAAATTTACAAGCAAACAAATAAAAAAGCGTTGATACTTGTTGAGGGATACACCTGCGATATCGGAACAAATGAAACAAATGACTTAATTTCTCAACAGCGGGCAGAAAACGTTAAAGCTCTCTTAATTCAGAACAAAGTCCCGGCGGAGAAAATAGAGCTAAAATGGTATGGCGAAAGTAAATATGGGCTTTTCCATTATCTTGGAAAAGAATATTATCGGCGGTCGAATATCTCTATTAAATGAGGATTGCAGAATGTCTCATCCGGCTATTTTTAGAATTTACAAACAAAAAGGCAACAACTTTGAGCCTCAGCTAAAGGGAAAAACTTCCTTTTCTAATATAGATGAGCGCTTTGGTACTCCCCTGCTAAATTCTTGGGAAATTCCAAATTTAGACTGGTATAAAGAAGACGGCGGATTGCCCAAAGACATTCATTTTCTATTAAGCACATATCCTCTATGCAGCCAAAAAGCATATGAATGCTTATTAACGCTTAACAATCTTACTGATGTTGAATTTTTACCTTTGAATATTGAAAACGAGAGGTTCTATTTAATAAACGTTTGCAAGTCAATGACAAATATTCTTAACCGTTCCAAATCAGATATTGATTATTATCCAGATAAGCGGATTATGTTCGTCTCGAAATTTGTCTTTTACCCGACAGATTTTGATTCTTGCATATTTAGAATACCAGAAAGCGCAACTGCAATATTCGTTACAGAAGCTGTTGTGGACATTGTAAAAAAGAACAGATTAACCGGCTTAATTTTTGAGAGCATCCCATCAGTGAAAAAGTCTTTATGGGAAAATCTTCGAGGCAAGTAAATACTTGGCCCCAGCATAAATTAAGCTACGTTTTTTTGGAACAGGCTCGTATAAGCATCAGCATATAAAGTCCACCACAAGGGGGCTTTGTATGCTATTGAGTATTTTCCACCTCATCAAGGATTGGACTTTTCATAGCCGTTCCTTTGGATAACGTATGCTTTCTTTCGCAAATTTTTCTAAGGGGGTAAAAAGAAGATATATCTTTTCTGTGAATTCAAGAGTGATGCAGTCTATCCTATCCATGAAAAACTTCAAAATTGAATATAACATCGGCCCGATTATTCTGACGTCAATCATCAAAAAATGAGTCATTTCCTGTCGCCATATAATTCAGTTGCCAGAATCAATAAATTTTCAAAAATGAGGAATAGCGCCCGCCATTCCCTTTTTATATATTTCCCCTCGGTAAAGGAGAATCCGTGATCCGGGCGATTTCAATCATTGCTGCTTTCTGCTGGGCTTCGTCGGCGTGGGCGTTTCCAAAGCTCGTGCCGCAGGATACCCTCGAAATGACTTACCGTTCCTCGATGCAGTGCAGCTGGGTCGAGGCGGACAATGATTACACGGACTGCAC
>JALNVO010000170.1 GCA_023231365.1 Fibrobacteraceae bacterium
AGAGAGTATGTACGCTTCGCGTTACCCCTGCGGTTCGGTCATACAACCAAGCAAGCTCGGTTGTGCGACACTCACCTTGCATGGTATTGACGCTTCGCGTCATCGCCTGCATTTCGGTCATGCTCAAGCAAGCTTGAGCATGACTCTCAATTTGGACGATGTTATCGTCCGCAGCTGTATCTCGGCAATAAAGACAAGCAAGCTTGTCTTTATTGCGCTCGATTTGCATGCGGTTCACTTAACCAAAGCAGTTTTTAGAGGTGCCCTAAAGTAAAAAGCCGTATTTCTTTGATGAAAAATACGGCGGATGGAGACCTGTTAATTTATACTTATTTCAGAGTAATCTTCGCAGAGGTCTTGAAAGAATTCTGGAGGACTTGTACGAAGACAATTCCGCGGTAAGAAGTTCCGAACGATATGGAATTTGTCCCTTTGGTCCCTATAAAGGCCTTTTGGGCGAGTATTTGACCGAGAGAATTCATTAAAACCACTGTTGTGTGAGTGGTCAAAGCACTTTCAAAGGATGCTTGTACGAGTCCATTGGCAATGCTTAAACGAAGTCCTGTTGCAGCTTTACTAGAAATGTTCTGGATAACAGTCGTTTTTCCACCATAAACTGCTTTCATTGCGGCAAGAACATCCGTATCGAGAACCGTCCCCACCAAAGAAGGATCCGTCGTTTGCCTCCGGATAATAGTCATATTTTTATCGCCTTCATGGCCTGTATCCCAAGCAATAGGAACCAAACCATGGGCTTTTGCCGATTTTGCAACATAGCCATAATAAGCCGCCCGAGAATTCAAATGGCGTTGCAAATTGTCCCCGCTGAGCGTGCTCAAACGCTTAATAGCTCCAAATTCGCCAAGGATGACTGGTATGCCCTGATTTACATATTTTTTCTGCATTAGAGTAAACATAGAGTCCACATAAACGGAATCGCAAAAATGAGTGTAAGAATTGGAGTATAAATTCCAGCCGACGTTATGCGTATTATCTGTCGGATGCAAGTATGCTCCCCAGTAGTAATAAGCGTAACCCCAGCTTTCATCATTTTCCATTAGAGCCCATTGGTAGGGATAGAAATGTACTTCCATCATCAAACGGCTAGAAACATTGTCCTTTGGAAGTGTCATCACCGAATTGGTAAGTTCTATATCGGCATGGGGGCCTTGTACAACCAGAGTCCGCGTTGCATTATTGCCTCCCGTAGCGCGTACGGCATCGATGAACGCCTGATGATACCTCGCAAGAACAGCCATACGGTCAGAGCCGAAAGCTGTACCGTAAGCGTCTTGGACGGCAGGCTCGTTTGCACTTGCAAAAAGTAAATGGCGGTCATAATCCTTAAAACGAGTTGCTATTTGCTGCCAAAATGCCGCTTGACGTTTTCTAATGCCCGCAGTATCTGCAGAAATCAGTACGTTTTCTTCGAGCCAGCCTTTATCCCAATGGCTGTTCAGAACAACAAAAAGGCTGTCCTTGATGCAATAATCTACGACAGTTTGAACCGAGTCCAGCCATGAACTATTAATTGTATTTGTGCTTGTATTTGAATGCGTATACCATGCACAAGGAATTCGCACTGTCGAAAAACCTGCTGCGCTGACACCATCGATTAATTGCTGAGTCGGGAAAGAATTTCCCCAAGCAGTCGGATCACTCGGTACTTCCATCGTATTGCCGATGTTGTATCCCATGCCCATTTCATTATAAATGGAAGTTGCTGTTGGCAAATCTGCTGCAAATGCAATTGAGCTTAGTATGGCCAATCCTAGAAAAATTTGTTTCATAAAGACTCCGATGAGAAGACCGTTTAAAAATAAATTAATCTTAAAATTTCAGAACTCATTTACAGTAGATTCCTTTGTAAATTATTCAGTAACATCTCCAGATTTTAAAGGGCTCCTGTAAAAACTGCTTTGGTTAAGTGAACCGGCTTCTCTCCATAAAAATTGAGCTTTTAGAGGTGTCCTAAATACAAAAAACCGCATCTCTTTTGAGACGCGATTTTTAAAGTAGGAATTTAACTTGTACTTACTTCAGGATCACCTTGGCGGAAGCCTTGGAAGAATTCTGACGGATTTGTACGAGAGCGATGCCGTGGTAAGATGTTTCAAACGATACGAGGTTTGTTCCCTTGTTTGCCATAAAATTCTTTTGCGCAATTACCTGGCCGAGCGGGTTGATTACAGTTGCGTGAACCATACCGATTCCAGTCGTGGCGAACATAGCAGAAATCATTCCAGAACCTGTGGAAACGCTGAGCTTCTGGGAATTGCTTGCTGACTTGATCGCGCGAATCGCCGATCCCGCGTTGTATGCCGCAGCCGGAGTTGTGACGAGTTCTACCGAGCTGATGTTTCCTTCAATCTCTGGAGTGGACTTGTTGAAATTAGCAATTGTATCAAGCGTTCCATCGCTCTTTACCAAGGCGACATAGTCAATGGTCATTGTACCTGTATAGGCGATGGAATACATATTGATGACGCAGGCATCGACTGTAGAAGGATAAGCGACATAGAATTTTTGGCTGCTCTTGGAGGCATCGGAAGTATCTGCCGCTGATGTGGAAAGCGTAAAGGAATAATCCTTCCAACTATCCGAAAGAGTTCCAAAATGAGTATCAGTCCACTTCCAGGAAGATCCGCTCATTGCGACGAAGTCTGTAGAGAACCAGCCATAATCTCCGCTTGTTGTGGTAGAAGCAGAACCCGTTACGAGCGCGCGCACGACAAGGCCCGTATAGCCTGTCCAATTTGTAATCGTCGGCGTGAAGCGGATGGTGCCCGATGCAGTCGTATCCGTTGCCGTATAAACAACATAAGCGGACTTGTTAGTTGTATCCGTACTCGACGTTACGAGCGCATCAATGGAATTGCCGGCAATTGTATCGAGGCCATAAGCCTTGCGCATTGCGTTCAGCACTTCATAGTCATAGATGCCGGTGCCCTTCTGACGCCGAATGATCGTGGAATTAGTGCTCCCTTCATCGCCTGTATCCCAGGCGATCGGAACGAGCCCATGTGCTTTAGCAGAAGAAGCGACCTTGCCGTAGAATGCGGCACGGGAAAGCAAATGAAGCCTCAAGGAATCGCCGGAGAGTTGGCCGAGGCGCTTGAATGCTCCAAATTCGCCGATTACCACCGGAATTCCCTGGCTATAAAAATCCGTCTGCATCACGGCAAACACAGAATCCACCCACGCGCCGGTTTCATAGGTCGTCTGTGATTTGGAATAAACGTTCCAACCTGTATTATGCGTCAAATCTGTTGTAGAATTGTAACCATCCCAGTAGAAATATTGGGTACCCCAGCTCTCGTCTTTGGTCATCATCGAGAACTGATATGGATAGAAGTGCGCTTCTGCCATTATATAGCCCGTTCCTGCTGGATCTGTCGGCATATTGCTTTTGAGAAGAGAATCGGCAAGAGTAATTTCTGTACGCGGAGCCTGTACGATCAAGGTACGGGTTCCGTTATTACCTCCCGTAGCGCGGACAGCATCAATGAACGCCTGTTCATAAACTTTCAGGATTCCCATACGGGCTAATGTAAAAGGCACCTGACCACTCGTAAGCCAGGCATCATTTACGCCTGGTTCGTTAGCACCTGCAAAGAGAAGATGTTCATCATAATCCTTGAATTCGGTCGCTATCTGGGTCCAGAATGCTGTTTGGCGCGCATGAACACTCGCAGAATCCGTCGTCTCTGTAGAAGTATTGCTAACAGAATGTGTACCGTCAAAAATGTTGTTTTCGAGCCAGCCCGAATCCCAGTGAATATTCAGAATGCAATAAAGACCGTCATTAATGCAATAATCGACAACCGTTTTTACGGAGTCCATCCATGAGGAATGGATTATATTTGCCGTTGTATCCGCATGGGAATACCAAGCGGTAGGAATGCGCACGGTGGTAAAACCTGCTGCCTTTACGGAGTCGAACAAAGCCTTGGTCGGGAAAGAATTGCCCCAGGACGTCGGATCACCCGGAGCCTCCATGGTATTGCCTAAATTCCAGCCGAGACCCATATTGGTATAGACATCAACCGCTTTCGGAAGCGCCGCGGAAAGGGCCGTGCTAATTGCAAGAATTGCGGGTACAAAAAAAATTTTTTTCATTATAGACCTACCTATTGAAAATCCAGTCTAAATTTATTATCCAATTTTCAAAACAGGTGTTAGGGCTTGAATTCTTATTTGCAAAGGAAATTGCAAAATCAGAAATAACCCTGAATTTCGCAAAAAAAGCCCATTTTAAAGAATAACGGGTCTTGAATTTATCGTTGCCTTCGCTCTTAGATCCACACTGGGGAAAAAAATAATTTTTAACATTTTTTCCCTTCTCAGATGCTTTGCAAGCTAGTGTTGTCGTCAGCTGTGCTTTTTATGAGCAGGAGCTGCTTTTCTCCAGGGGACAAAAGTCATCCAATTAGAAAAGCTGACTTTGAACACGCACACTTATTTTATTAGCTTCATCTTTGCGGTCCAAGTATTAATGAGTTCTTTATCATTATACAAGGCTCCATTGGCAATGCACTTTCCGCCATTTCTGGTGATTATTTCAAATCCGCTGAGCTTTGTATTTTCAATGGCAAAACGGGAATAAATTGTATTGCGGTCTATGTCAAAAGAACCCGTCTGAATACCCAATTCTGGATTTTGTGATTGAAACGAAAATCTATTTCCCGTTGCGCGCTTAATGATGTAATCGTTTTTGATCGTTCTTCCATCAATTACAGCAAAGCTTTTATTTGAGATATGGTCTTCAAATATTTCGATTTTGGTTTCTCCAGCCGCTTTTGATATAGCGCCTGTTGAAGTGACAAATTCTGATTCTGTGATCCAATTATTTGATTCGGATAGAAGATGCATATAATATTTTAAATTTTGTCCGGAGAAAATTTAGTCGATTCCAATTATAATGTGTGCAGCGGTATGGGCTAAATGTCCCGTTCGCATTGCCTTCATCGGCAAAAATGAGCCTTTTTGTATTCTTGTCAGAGATCAACGAATTATTCTGTCGGCGGTTTTCCGCTATTCCATTCAAATAGATAGCACTTAAACCGGCTTTAGAAAGCTTCGTTTACGACTTGCAGCTTTGCCAAGACGCCTATGGCAGATGAATTTACCGTAAAAAAGCTCTGATATTCATTTTGAATATTTCTTGACCGTATTCATACTTTTTTTCTTTTTCTGGAAAAGTCTTATCGAATTCTAAAGCTTTTTCTTGGTCAAAGTAAAAAGCATCAGTTTGTTTTATTTTCCATTTCTTATTTCCAAAGAATCCGTTCCGTAATTCTAGAACGAGTAATCCCATCGGATACTCGCCATTCATATCGCTTACTTTGTAGTCGATGCCATTTTTAAAACCATGCTTGCAGTAATTGTGGGCATCTCCATAAATAATAATTGCGGGAATATTCTTTTTTTCGACTAAGAGTTTCGTTTTTTCGATTAATGCCGTTCCGATGCCTTTTCTCTGATAATCTGGATGAACGCATAAAGGTCCAAAGGAAACAACATGAACTTTTTCCTGGTCTTCACTTATTAAAAAAGAATCCGAATACATGATTGAAGCGACAACCTTTCCGTCAAGTTCCGCTACATAGTCCAATTCCTTGATAAAATCTTTATGTTCCCGTAGAATATGACATAGATAATGTTCATCACATCCCGGAAAATACTGATTCCAGAAGGCTTCCCGTGTAAGCTCTTCAACTTGTCTGTAATCATCTTTTGTTTCAAGGCGGATAATCATCTTTATCATTCTCCTATATGGAATGGACTCGAATGCGCTTGCTGAAATCTAATTAAAACGCGGTGCGGATCGCTGCCCCTTTGCAAAAGTCAGTTTATTTCCGCTTTGGAGTACCCGGGAACTATGGGGTATCGCAAGTTCTATTTTGCGATTAGCCCGCGCGCGGTGTGGTCCGAGTGCACCCTAAAAAGCCTAGGGCACCTCTAAAAGCTCAATTTTTATGGAGAGAATCCGGTTCCCTTGGGGGAACGTCAGGATTCGAA
>JALNVO010000171.1 GCA_023231365.1 Fibrobacteraceae bacterium
CAGTTTCCAATGGAGAAGATGCCGTAGAAAAAGTCAAAAGCAATCCTCCTGGCTATTACTTTGCAATTTTAATGGATATGCGGATGCCCATTATGGATGGGAATGCTGCAACACGCGCCATACGGAATTTAAAAAGAGCCGATGTAAAAAACATTCCAATATTCGCCCTTTCTGCGAACACACAAGAAGAGGATATCCAAAACGCGCTTCATTCGGGAATGACCGGCTACTTTTCGAAACCTATCGACATCATTCGCGTTGCTAAAGAATTGTTCCGCTTATTGGAATAATAACAATACTCCACAGCAACTCCTATTTTCTTCCAATTTCAAAAAATTGAATTTCAGAGTATTGGAAATCCCTTTGCGGAGTCTTTTCAATGTTCCTGCAAACAAATTCATTAAAAATAATCAGTCTACATTCTACCGAATAAAGAAAAGCGAGTTCAGCATTTTCCCAGCGTAAATACTTGGCGAAGCTCATCATCAGAAAGTTTTGTAATCCAATTTTCGCCAGAGGCAACCGTCATTTCTGTGAGCTTTTTTTTATTGTTGATGAGTTCGTTGATTTTCTCTTCAAAGGTATCTTTCGTAATAAATCGGTGTACGACCACATTGCGACTTTGGCCTATTCTATAAGCGCGGTCTGTAGCTTGGGCTTCTACTGCGGGGTTCCACCACAAATCATAGTGGATCACTTGAGAAGCCTGCGTTAAATTGAGGCCTGTTCCGCCAGCTTTTAATGAAAGGATTAAAACACGTTTAGACGCATCCGTCTGAAACATAGCCACAGCATCTTCACGGGCCTTAAGCGAAAGCCCTCCGTGATAAAAAAGAACATCTGCAGTTAACTTATCTTGAATCACCTTTTGCAGAATTTTGCCCATCTCTGTAAATTGAGTAAAGACGAGTACTTTTTCATCTGTATCGAGGATGGACGCCAAAATGTCTAAAAAGAGTTGCATCTTACCTGAAAGTTCCGGAGCAAACTTTCCATCTTTTAAATACTGTGCCGGATGATTGCAAATTTGCTTTAAAGCGATTATCAATCGCAACACTAAAGCATTCCGTTTAAAGAGCTGTTCCGGATCTTCGATATTAAAATCACTAAGCGATTGCATTACCGAATCAAGAGTCGCCTTATACAATGCCGCCTGATCTGGTGTAAGGGTAGCCCATTCGTCTTGTTCAAGCTTTTCCGGCAAATCTCGGATAATGGACTTATCCGATTTAAGCCGTCGAAGAAGAAACGGAGCTGTAACTTTTTTGAATAGTTCTGCGCGAGGTTTATTTCCTTTATCCTGAATAGGGCGCTCAAATTCCTCGCGAAATGCTTTGGAACTTCCAAAAAAGCCCTTGTTGCAAAAATCCATGATGCTCCAAAACTCCATCAACCGATTTTCCACTGGAGTTCCGCTCATCGCAATTTTGATCCGCGCAGGAAGGGCCCGTACAGCCTTACTCTGCGATGTTGTCGCATTCTTAATGTTTTGGGCTTCATCAATTACCGCCACTTCCCAATCAACGTCTTTTAATTTATCAGCATCCGAACGAAGTGTCCCATAAGTAGTGAGAAGCAAATCATATTTTTCAAAAGATAAATCGCGAGATATTCCATGATATACTCTCAAGCGGAGGCTCGGCGCAAATTTTTCAAGTTCCCTCCGCCAATTCAGCATAAGACCCGAAGGGACGATGATAATACCGCGGCGGAGGTCAAATGCGCCATCATTCTTCATTTGCTGTAAAAGTGTTATCACTTCGAGCGTCTTGCCAAGGCCCATATCATCGGCGATAATGCTGCCGAAACCGAGTTTGGAATTGCCTAACATCCAAGCAAATCCACGTTTCTGATAGGGCCTAAGTTCTGCATGTATTTCTGCTGGGATAACGATTTCCGCTTCCGTTTCGCTTTTAAGCTTTTGAATTTCGGCAAGAGCATCTGGAGCGATATTCACGCTCATTCCGTCAAATTCACCAGCAAGTGCAATTTGTAACAAATGAATAGGTGATATTTTATGCTTTTCACGGATTCCCGATTTTAAGCGAGCGACATCTTCATCAGTAACATAAAAGTACTGTCCCTTAAAATACAAGAGACCGTCCGCATTCTGGGAAAGTTTGAAAAATTCTTCTGCACTTAAAATTTCGTTTCCAACAGCAATTGTCCAATCAAAGCGAAGTAAATTTTCCAAGCGGCAAAAACCAGATGTATTTTCCTTAGAAAGCCTTGAAACCCGCGGACGCACTTCTCCGCGGATGATCGTTTCCAATCCTTTCGGTAAAGTAAGAAGAAGTCCGAGCGCGTGAAAAAGCGGGACAAGATCTTTTAAAAAGCGAACCGTTTCATTAGAATCAAATTTGATACTGTCAATTGCTTTTTGCTGTATATAATTATCATAATGCGGAATATAATCCTGCAACGGATGAAATTTCAATAGAATTTGAGCGCGTTCCTCATTTGAAAAGTCCCTTGTCCAGAGTTTTGAAAGCGAAAATTCTTCACCAGTCGCTTTGCGGACAACCTCCAAATCCAAGCATACCCCACCATCTCGAGAATCGCTAACTATAAGGCTCGGCAAATACAAAGAATTCATCAGTTCATAACCGGAAAACCATTTCTGAAGTTCGTCTGCTTCCGTCTTAGATTCTTCGGAACCATAAGCGAGAGTTGCTTCGCCAAAAAGAGCATATATAATATCTTCCCTAAAATTTTTTCCGCTCGACTTACGCATAAATTCAGTTATAATTGCGATCAGTAATAATTCTGCCGAATTTTCAATTTGCTTTTGAGAGTCGCCCATTTCTTCGCGAAGGAACCTCGGAGGTATCAATTTTTGGAGCGTTTGAATAACACCGACAACTTGAGGTACACTTTTAAGCGGGAGCCAGAAAATGGAAACAGTGCGTTTGTCCGTAATAAAAAGTTTGGGAAATACAGCCCCATTCTGGAGAATTTCAAGAGCCGCTAGCCGTGCAAAATTCAACAACTGAAAACATTGACTAGCCTTTCCCAATTCCGTAGGCCCTGCGACAGAGAGAGCATTCAAAACGCGTGAAAGCGGCAACATTTCCAAAGACACTGCCTTAGGGGAAGACTCGCGGAGTACGCAGCGAAAAGTTCGCAAATATTGTACAAAATAAGTCTTAGTAAGATCTACAGAAATATCAGGATATTCTTCGTATGTGAAGGAGAATGCTTTCTGGAGAGCATCTAAATACGAACGCAAAAAGGAAGCGTCAAAAAGGACATTAGGGACAATTGCATCCGGGAGAATGTTTCGCAAATCCGGCACACCCATTTTTTTATAAACTGGAACATCAACCAGAATATTACCAAAATCCAAATCTTTATAACAAATTTGTACTGAAAAAGGTTGAATGAGATCTCGCTTAGGACAAACAGGCAATTCCTCTTCCCACTTTGCCATCGAGCTTTGTTCCGCAATCGCCGAAATATCCATTCCGCGGATGGAAAAAAGCAAAAACGGATCGCGGTCAATTTTGTTTCCAAGCGCCCGGAACATCGCAAACGCGTGCTGGCACATTCCGCGTTCTCCACATGTGCATCGTACGGAAAACTTGATTCCCGGCCCGAGCAAAAGCCGCATACCGTTCTTTTCTGCGAGTTCGATCACGTCTTTGGGCTGCAGATGATGCGCAAGTGAAGAGGCCAATTCTTGGCTACTCCGCAAGGCATTCATCAAACGACTTTCTTCCTCTTCCGAGAAGCGGGAAAGCATCGCTGTCACTTGGCAGCTATTCCACTTGGCATCCACGACCTTGGCAATAAGGCTGCGGCCAGCCACTCGGAGTTCTAAAGTCTGTACCTTTGCCATTGCAAAGGACGGAAACGCAGCTTCTACCGCATTACGCCATTTATCACCCCAAAGGGAGTGCTTTGCCAAGTCTCCAGCCATTTTGGCCAAATATAACAAATTTTTGCTCACTTGTGCAGTAGAAAGCAAGCTTTCTCGAGTTCATCGGTACGCCAAGCACGGCTTGCAAAAATTTCGGATTTCGTCAGCCGCTAAAAGCATTGTATTTTCACTGACTAACCAATGCTTTTTTGTTCCAAGATCCGGAAAAACCGCAGCAAGGTTTCAGCAGGTTTATAGAGCCTGCGCAACTATACGGTTTAGAGCGACAGAGCCGAACTCCTGACAGCAGCAAACAAGCCGCTAATATATTGGGAACCGCAGCCATACAATTCGGCTTGACAGAGCCTTTGCTTTAGTGCGCCTTTGAGTATAAAATAAACGTCATTCATTTTCGGGCATGAACAAAATTTTTATTAGGTTTTTCGATGATCGTGAAGTACGGGCCGTATGGGACGAGGGGCGTTCCAAATGGTATTTTTCCGTACTCGATGTCATCGGGATTTTGAATGCTCAGGATGATTATGAAAAGAATCGAAATTATTGGAAGTATCTAAAAGCCAAGTTGAAGAAGGATAATCCCCTGTTGGTTAGTGTCACTACCCAACTGAAAGTCGCCGCAGCCGACCGCAAGAAATACAAAACCGATGTTTTGGACAGCGATGATTCCATTCCGCTTTCAAAAGTGTTCCCGAGCGTAAAGGTCAGCCACTTTGTGGAATGAAGTCACTTACAAATCTAGCCAAACTGAATTATCCATCGGTTTGAGCAAGCTTCTTTCCTTGCATTTCGTTACAATATCAGAATCGTTCAAAATTCCGAGAAGCAACGGAGAACAAGGGTCGTGCAATTTATAGCTCTCTTTGGCAAGTTCTGGATTTTTATTGGCATAACAATACTTGCAGCCGTTCGGGCAAGTGTTGTAGGTGCCAAAATCATGCCATTCCATGCAACCGCAATTATTCCGCATTCCCTTGAATCTCAAGCTTTTAAATTCAATGTGATTAGCCCTCGAGAGAATGCCCGGCGTAACGCACCCGGATTTGTGAATACCATAAGCGCTGTAATCGCCTTTGAGCGCACACGTCTGCAAATATATTCCGCGCAAAATTGCAATTTGCCCGAGACCTTTCGCCAAAGCATCCATCGTTTCAAACGTAAAAGGTTCTATTTCAGGCATGTTCACAAGCAACTTGCGGTACATATCCACAAAGCTGAAAATGCAGCGGTCTATATGAGGAGCGAGCTGTTCGGCCATTCTATCAAACGTTTCTAAATGACGGGCGATTGTATATTTGCGGGTGAGAAGTACCGGGTCATAGCGCCAAGCGACGCGATCCTTGCCTACAATTTCTGAAAGGGCAATAAGCGTATCAATACTTTGATCTATTTCAGGGACACCGGGTTCAATGTCTTTGCCATAAGCCGTTATCGTATAATGAAAATAAGTATTAAATTTATCTATAATACGAGCAACATAAGGCAAAAGCGGTTTGTAGTTTTTAGAACAAAAAACCAGTACATCTACAGTTTTTGGCGAAAGTTCAAAGCGAGTCACCTTTTCCCGAAACATCGGATTCCGTGCATACACAAAACCTGCATCCAATCGGTTTAGCAGCCACTTTGTATAATATTGGACGATATCCGTCCTGCCACTGATATTCAAAATCATAAAGCCAAATATAAAACAAAGTCATTGTCCATATATTTCCTAGTTATGGGTACCTCTAAAAACTGCTTTGATTAAGTGAACCGCATGCAAATCGAGCGCAGCAAAGGTAAGCTTGCTTGCCTTTATTGCCGAGATGCCGCTGCGGGCATGCTTGCATGCACAAGCCTGAGTTGCACCGACAAGTGCGCAAGCACAAAAGTTGCTACAATCGCCCAAATTGAGAGTCGCGCTCAAGCTTGCTTGGTTGTATGACCGAAATGCAGGCGATGACGCGAAGCGTCAAAACCATGCAAGGTGAGTGTCGCACAACCGAGCTTGCTTTGCCATTGTTGATGCTCGACGACAGGACTTTAGTCCACCAGTGCGAAGTGTTACCCGAAATTGTTGCGGTGTCACGTTGTTCCATCCTCACCCCTGCGGGGCCGGA
>JALNVO010000172.1 GCA_023231365.1 Fibrobacteraceae bacterium
GGCGTCCGCGATCTTGGAAAGGAGCGCTTCGAGCTCTTCCTGTTCCGCACCTGTCAGTGCGGAGAACAGGTTCCGGTTCATTTCGCTCTTTTCCTCGTCGAAATCGCGCGCACTTTTCTTTCCGAGTTCCGTGAGGGAAACGTCCACGGTGCGCCGGTCCTCCTTGTTCCGGAGTCTCGAAAGGAATCCGCCCGCTTCCGCCTTTTCGAGAAGTTCGCTGAGGGATGCCGATTGGATTCCTGCGTATTCCTGGAGCTCGCGCTGCGTCATGGAGCCGTGGTGATGCAGAAAGTGCAGGATCCGTCCCTGCCCGCGCGCATGCCAGTAACGGTGATGCAGGATATGGGAGCAATAGAAGAACAGGTTCGTCAGGCGCTCTTCCCGTGATGCGGCTTCCGAAGAGTCCTTTCCTGCGGCGGGCTTTTCCTTCAGCTTCTCATCCGGTTCCTGCGTCTTGTTCTTCTGGAGTTCCGCTTGATAGCGGCGTCCCCGTTCGCACCCGAGATCGTCCACGGGGCAGTGATTGCGGCACAGGGGGCATCGGTTGTTTTCATTTTCGTTTGCGTTTTCCATAGTTTTTTCCTTTGAACGGAGCGCCTTCGGGGTTCCGGTTTTCCCCGGAGGCATCCCTTTAATTTAGGGTAAATTTATAATTGCAAGGTACCTAGCGATCAATATATCTCTTTCTGTTTCTATTTGCAAGGTACCTAGTGAAATATTTTTTTAAGGCGATTGTAGCCCCCCTAAAAATAAGCAGAGCCATAAGTAGAGAGCCCTGCCGGAAACAAGCCGGAAAACGAGACCATAGCGGCGTGGCTCACCAGCCTGACAAAATACCACAAGAGGTGGGGCTTCGGGCTCTGCTATTATTATCTCAGGAACGAGAAGGGATTCCAGTGAAACCACAAGCGCATCCGCAGGGAGAAGCCCGAGGCGCTGGCCGTGCCGACGGGCCCGAACGAGATGTAATCGATGGACTTCATGAGCGACAGCCTCAAGCACGGGCGCCCGTTCCGCACGTTCAACGTGATCGACGACTACGACCGCGCATCCCTGTGCGTTGACGTGGACTTCTCGCTGCCGTCGGTGCGCGTGATCCGGAGCCTTGAGCAGATCTTCGAATGGCGGGGCAAACCGGACATCCGCATACATCGAAAGGTTCAACAGGACTGCGCGCCACAAAAGGCTCTGGATCTATAATAATAACGAACGTCCTCATACGTCCATCGGAGGCATCCCTCCCATGAGAATGCCTGCAGGACTGAAAAACTCTACCTTAGGCTCCCCTTAAAAAGGGGGGGTACAATCAAGTGATTAACGCGGATGAAAACGCAGGAGCTTTCTTTCTAGCTTAAAGCCCGCTTTTAGTATTAAAATTTCAGAAATTTAAAAATGATGGAAAAACAGATGTTAATTTCTTTCCTCATAAATCTGAGCGCGCGTTATCCGGTCATTCAGAAAAATTTTCGAGAAAAACGTTTTCGTCTCTTTTTCAAAATCCAGTTTCACAATATCCGGATAAAGCGTCGTCGCGGTCCACACAAGCCCGAGGAGACATGGAATTCCATCAAGTCGTTCAAAATTCAAGGAAGCGTAGACCCGTTTGTTTCTTACCGCATTAATGGTTGCCCATTTCGGATCCAACAGAATTTCATCCCGCCCTCTACCGGTACAGGTAATGATCACGTCCGGATTCCATTGCAGGATTTCTTCCATCGGAGTCACTATCGACTCGTTTTCTTCATGCTGAGCTGTCAATGGATTGACATCATAAAAATTGATTCCCCCGGCGGATCTTATGATAGACGCCATAATCGTTCTGTTGCCGACCGTGGAATTGATGTTGGATTGAGCGAAATAAACCTTCAGTCTTTTTTTATCTGGAATTTTCGATGTCATTGACGTTACTTTGGTCAAGACTCCGTGCCAATAATCCGCGAGCTCATTTCCTTCTTTCGCATTCCCTACAAGTTCCCCGATGAATCGCCATGATTTTTCATAGTCATCTAGACTATTTTTCGATGTAGCAACAACAGGAACCAAAAAATCAGTCTGTTCCTTGTCAAGATTTGGATCTTTACTTAATGAGATAACAATATCAGGCTTTATTTTCAGAATCTGTTCCCGGCTCACCCCAACGTGAAATTCCGCTGTGACGGGGAGCTGAAAAAGATCCTTGACAGCATTGGAACTCAGAAAAGAAAATCGTTCTTTAAACTGTTTATCAATACTTATCAATTTTTCTGGAGCAAGCCGCCATACCATGTGACAGGGAACCGGATGAAGAGCGCTGATCCTATTTGTCGAATCGGGGATCTTAATCTTGCGGCCCGCCATGTCGATGATCATCCGGTCATTCTGCCGGGTGTCATTCATCCCGATTTCCGGGGCTGCATTATGAGAAAATCGCTCCACTCCGATCAGGGCGAGCCCGATCAGGGGGACACAGAATAGAAGTGCTTTTTTATTTGCATTCATTGAAAGCGCCGTCCGTATTTTTCAAGCAAATAATGCCTGTGCAGATCGGGACAAGACAATCTGCTTGTGTCCGACCGTCTTCCGTTCGCCTTTTAGCAAATACCATGCCTTCCTAACAGAAGGGGAGGAATGTTGACTACGTTTCCTCTAAACGTGAATTTTCCCTTCTCATTCGGAATGCATGTTCTTTTATGTACTTGTTAATGACTTCTTTTGTCCCCATACGTACACTCTTCATGAAATAGGGATTGTTCCATAAATCGGATTCTTGCTTTTCCCGGGTATGGACGGACTTTGCTCTGAGCCATTCGCGACTGTAGCGGTCGGAACGATTACGCGACGGCACGGCGATTGCTTAGATGTTCATCCTGAGATCTGAGTTCCGTTAAAAAGGAGAAACGAAATGACTCTAATGAACAAGGCCGGATCACAGGCAGAAGATCCGTTGATGCTTACAGGCAAAAAAATGAAAATATCACAGACATCTGAAGGCGACCGGGCATCGCTTTTTCACCATGCAGCGGGTGCAATGTTCCTTTCGCTGTGCGTTCCTTTTCTTGCCCACGGCACCCCGGCCGATTCCGGCGCGGTGTCGCAAGCGATTGATTCCAGCAGGGCCCCGCAACTGCTGGGCGAACTAGTCGTGCAAGCGGAGAAAATCCCGACGGCCAAAGGGGAAAAGATGCGAGTCGATTCCGTTTCGACAGGAACACTCGGAAAAGAACGGCTTCAGGACGTGCCGCGGTCGGTTTTTGTGAGCACGGACAAGTTCATCAAGGATCAGCAGGCGCAGTACGTCCAAGACGTGTTGCGCACCGACCCGAACGTCACGCACCTCACCGGCAGCAACACGACGGCCGGCGGCTCCAGTTTCTCGCTCCGCGGTTTTAAAGATGGAACGGTGGACCTCGTCGACGGGCTTACCGCAAACTCCCGCGTTCCCGTGGAGGACAAGGAATCGATCGAGGTAATCAGCGGTCCTGCGAGTTTCCTCTACGGCATGAACAAGCCGGGCGGAAGTATCAACTACGTTCTAAAACGACCCACGGATACGACGTTTGTCAGCGCAACGGTAGGTGACTACGGTGGAGAACAGGGCTACATGCAGGGTGATGTCGGCGGTCCGCTGCTCGGTGGAAAGTACGGTTACCGGATAAACGCCCTTTACGTGGATAGAGGAGAGACCGGAGTCAAGGATCAGACACACGAACGGAATCTGTTGAGCGGAGTCCTGGATATAAATACCATCCCCAATACAAAAATTTCCCTAGATGCTTCGCACTACTACGTGGATGTGGAACACGGCGACAACAACTTTTCGCTGGGGAGCAAGGTAACGAAGGTTCCGGATGCCCCGGACGCCTCGACGAACTACATGCCTTCCTACAGTTCGGCTCCGACTCTCGTCAACCGTGTGGGGGCGACACTGTCCACAGAAATCACTCCCTTCCTGAAGCTGCGTTCCAACCTGCGCTGGCTCGACAAGGAATCGCGCCGTCTGACCGGTACCGCCAAAATCATAAACAACGATGGCGACTTCACGATGTCGCGCAACAACTACGACCAAGACGAGATTTTCCTCCAAGGGAATACCTATCTTGAAGCGGATTTCAAAACGTTTGGAATATCCCACACGGCCACGGTTGGCGTGCTCGGCATACATCGTACATCAAGGTTTGCTTACCCGTATGCCTGCTACTCCACCGGCTACAAAGTCTCCTATTCCGGGACGAACAACCTGTATGACCTGCAGCCCTGGCCGAGCGACAGCGGAAACATTGTCGCAAGCCATAACCCCGATGTGACAAATGAAAGAAACTGGACGACCGACGCTCTATTGTCCGACAAAATGGATATAGGCTCGCACTGGTCGCTTGATCTTGGAATGGCTTGGATGCATATTGATGATCAGCAGTGGTATTTATATGAAGATGCGAGCGAGATAAGACAGCCGACCTACAAAAAGGATGCTTTTACGCCGATGGCCTCGCTTTCCTTCAAGCCGATTTCTGCGCTGTCCACTTACGTCTCATACGCCGAGGGACTGCGGGAAGGCCCAACGGCTCCGGATAATGCGAACAATGCAGGCGAGACGCTTGCCCCCTATCGTACCCGCCAGGTCGAAGGCGGTATCAAGGGACATGTGTATAAGCTGGACTTGGCGACGGCTCTCTTCTGGGCAACCACTGCCAACGCTTACACGGACGCGGGCACGAATGAATACGTGGAGGACGGTCGCCAAGTAAGCAAGGGCGTTGAAGTCACGGCGGCCGGAGGCATCGGGCCCTATCTGACTCTCGGCGGGGGCTTCACCGTTCTCACGGCTGAGGTGACGGAGGCCGCCGCAGATTCACTTGAAGGAAAGACCCCTGTGAGTGTTCCCAAACGGGTAGCGAAACTCTACAGTGAATTAGCCATACCCTTTTTCCCGCGGCTCTTTGTGAGTGGAGATGTTTCCTATACGGATGAAGTCTATGTGGATAATATGAACAACGTGTCCATTCCCAAGGTAATCGTTGGCGATGCCGGGCTGCGTTATGTGCAACCTCTGCAAAGTCACGAACTGGTGTTCCGCGCTCATGTCACCAACATCACGGACAAAGACTACTGGATCAGTAATGGAACTACCCTCAGCCTGGGAAATCCGCGCACCTTCGCGGGCTCGGTGACGTTCACTCTGTAAAGGGCACCTCTAAAAACTCAATTTTTATGGAGAGAACCCGGTTCCCTTTTTAGGGAACGTCAGGATTCAAAGAGCCGGACTCTAGGCGAAGAGCGTTCAAGCCGAGCATCTCAAGTAGCGAACTCGTTCGCTATCAAGACCTGAGGCACCGAAGCGGATGCCGAAGGCATCAATACAGAGAGTATGTACGCTTCGCGTCACCACTGCGGTTCGGTCATACAACCAAGCAAGCGCGGTTATATGACACTCAATTTGGGCGATTGTAGCCACCTTTTCGTTTGCGCACTGTCGGAGCAACTGGCTTTGTGCATGCAAGCATGCCCGCAGCTCTCGTTTTGGCCGACAATCGTTTCTGCTCCCATTCATTTCACGAATTTCTTTCGTAGGGATCACTCCTACTCCTTTCGCATATTCATCTATGAAGGATCAAGGGCTCTAAACGCTGAAGCGCAAGTGTTCGTGCTTCCCAATCCATTCACCAATTCCAGGGATCATTCTCACTAAGTGCTAAAGCACAAGAGTTCATGTTTCCTACTCCTTTCGCACACTCATCTATGAAGGATCAGAGTCACTAAGCGCTAAAGCGCCAAGTGTCTCTGTTTCCCAATACGCTCACCAATTCCAGGGATCACTCTCACTAAGCACTGAAGTGCAAGTGTTCGTGTTTCTTGCTCGGTTCTTGACAATTGGACGATATTGACGCTTCGCGTCATCGCCTGCATTTCGGTCATACTTAAGCAAGCTTGAGTGCGACTCTCAATTTGGGCGATTTCATCGTCCGCA
>JALNVO010000173.1 GCA_023231365.1 Fibrobacteraceae bacterium
AATGCGTCTGCCATCAAGTCGCTTTCTCCGGGCGAATTCCTTTCGGACACAGTCGGTAAGCATACGTTGGAAGACATCTTTTCTGAACTGGAGAAACCTTCCCGCGATCCGCGCAAAGAATTCCGCTATGCAAAATTCGACGACAAAATTCAAAGCATCAATGACCTTGTTACTGGCAGTTGGATGGAAGGCGTTGTTACGAACGTCGCGAATTTTGGCGCTTTTGTCGATATCGGTGTTCATCAGGATGGCCTTGTACACGTCTCTGAAATCAGCGACAAGTTCGTTGAAGATGCAAAGACGGTGCTCACTGTGGGCGATGTGGTCAAAGTTCGCGTGCTCGGGGTGGATGCCGGTCAAAAACGCATCAGTCTTTCGATGAAAAAAGAAGCGACTGACGGCGTTGCTGGTGCTGGCAACAATGCGCCGAAGGGGCCGCATGGATTCCGCGGCAACAGACCGCGTCACGAAGGCATCAATCCGCATGCAACCCTCGCAGATCTCAAAGCTAAACTTGCCGGTAAGGGCAAACCAGCTCAGCAGAAGGCTGCTCCTGTACAGGTCGGCAAGATGAACTCCATGCTCAAACAGATTATGAAGAAAGGTTCTTAATCCGGACGGATTCCGTTTTCTTAAGAAGGCCCTGCTTTGGCGGGGTCTTTTTTTGATGTTCTAGAATATTCAATATGGCAAAATTTTAGTTTATACGAAATGGGTTTGCGTTGCCAATCAAAAGGCTGCTTTCTCCGGCTTTACAATGAATTGTAACGATTACATCCAAAACGGTTTTCCCGGAAGGCATTCGAGTTAGGAAATAGATTCTTTTGGAAACTGGAGCGAATGCGGATTTTCTTCCTTAAATGCTGGGTATCTCGCGCAGGTTATTGATTGCAATATGGGGGACTTTCCTTGCCAAAGAGAATAAAGCTCGCAGGGATTCTTTGCCGAAATTTACGGTTACCGACATCTTTATTTATTATGAAGTGCACAACTGTTCAAAGCAATTGGTTTTCGTGAATGAAACGTCAAAATCAGCTTAAATTTTCCATATTCTGGTTCAAATTCAAAATAACCCTCTATCTGTATTATACTATCCGAAATAATTTACGGTTATTCCATCTCTTCAAAATATCCCCAAATGAGACAATAGCACTCGATTCCTGTGGACGAATACGTTATTGGTGGCGAAACAGCATAGTTTGGATGACCATAAATTCAAATGTGTTGGCCTTTTAATAAAGGGTGGGAGGGATCTCGAAGGGGCAGATGCTGCCCTGAACCCTGTTTGATCCGGGGATTTTTTCTGCTCAAAAACAAGCTTTCTCACATCCAAAATTTTGAATTTTATTTTGGACAGTAGTGTATGAAGTGTTCTATTGTACATCTCCAAGTGGCTTTGTCAATTTCTTCAAAGGTGTCGTCGCCGGTTCCGATTCTATTTTCGATGGGATTGCCCGGGCTGTCCGGGAAGCCTTTTTCTTTCGTGAAAATATGCGTAGCAATGAAGGTCGCATTGGGGCACTAGTGCGGATATAGCGAGCCAATTTGGAGATTAAGGCATGGACTCGCGACAAGGTCATTTCCCGCAAGAACATCGAAAAAGTTTGGGTCGTTAGATGGAGGAATTGTCTTGTTCAACATTAATTGTAAATTGTGAAAGCATTGAATCTTCCAAATTTCATTAAAAAAGAACTGTTTGTAAATAAGAAAATTTTTCGGCTACTTTTTCCTGAAAGTGTTTATTTTAACGTCGGGTGTCAAGGCGTGGTTGCCTTTTAGAGGAGAAACGCGGGATGAGGTTACGTTTTCAAGCTTTAGCGGGCTTCTTGCTCGTTGCGGCGTCTTTTATATGCGCCAGTACGACAATACATGTCCAAGTACCGAATTTATGGAATAATGGAACTGATGATCTAGTCTTTTCTGTATCGGCCTCTATGCCGGGCGGAGAACCCGTCAGCCTTACTTTATCGTACGGCTCCGATGGGTGGTTTACAGGATCGTATGAAAACCCGATTAGTGTAATTTCGAGTCGTACGTTCACAATAGAGACTTCGAACGGGACTCATGTTTCAGAAGAATCCCAACTATCTACGTTGTCTTCTTATTCGGAAGGTGAAGTTTGGATTCGTGTTTTGGAGGATGGTTCTATTTCTATCATTGGCGAAACTTCTCCAGGAAGTTTATCGAGTTCTTCGGCGGGGTTGATCGGCAGCTCCTCTTCCGTTTTTAATTTTGGCAAAAAAAAGGTTCGATTTTTAAACCCATGGACAAATACAACTCCGAGTATTGTTGTGGGAAACGATACGACGAAAATGACTGCCGTTCCTGATACTTGCGGGTGGTATGCCGCTGAGATTTCTTCCGATGTCGATGATGTTATCTTTGTTCAAACGGTAGGGGCCGCGGTGTATACTGCTTCAGGACTTTCCGCAGGCCTCCAAATTGCTTTGGATAGTATTTGGACGATTTCGGATATTGTTTGGATCAATTCGAAGACAGTAAGTGGATTGCCAGAGCTCTTTTCTTCCTATCCTAAAGCTCTCGGCGATTGCCCATCCCGTTCGCTTGCCGTAACTCTTTATGATTGGCTGGATGGATCGGGATCCTCGGAATCCGATAGGGAAAAATATGATACAGGAGTCAATACTGATTTTGGAAAAATAGATAATGAGGGCAGTTGTAGCGGGGTTGTCCGGGGGATGGTCAAATATGATTTGGGGGCGAATGGACTGCCTGTCAGGAATGATGAGAATTTTCCGTTAAATTGTAAAAAGTCCGCTTATATAAATAAGTGGTTTTTGCCGGAAACGCTCGCTGTTCAAAATAATGCCCAGTATACAAACGCAACCTGCCGGGACATCACGATGATTTTGGAAGATTCCACCGGTATGTGGCTCAGCCAGATGAATAAGACCGGTTCTACGACAAGCGGCAGTGCTGGAGGTGCTTTCTTGCTGGATGATTTCAAATATTTGGACTCCGATGGTACAATTTCCAACCCGCATTATGATTATCTCTCGGGCTCTGGCGGATACCATAATTTTGGATTCACGATGAAAGTTCATGCGCAATTCGTTTACGTTGAAGGCCAGTATTTTGATTTTTATGGCGATGACGATGTGTGGGTATTTATTGATAATCGCTTGGCTGTCGATATCGGGGGTGTTCATGATCAGCAGCCGGGAGCAGTGAATTTGGATACAATCGGCGAGACTACGGGGAATCGCTTGATTCCCGGCAATACTTATTCTTTTGATATGTTCTATGCGGAACGCAAGCAAACAGAGAGCAATTTCCGTATGAGGACTTCTATGGATTTGAAAACGGAGCGTTCCTATTTTACGACGACTGCAGGGACAGGCGTTAAGGAATATACGATCTGGCAGCGTGTTAGCACGCAAGGGCTCAGCTGTGATTATTCCACTACAGATACCACTATGCTTGCTCCGTCTTCCTTTATCCTTTCAGGCGGAAGCCTGCCATCTGACGGTGTAGATCTTGATACTGCGGGAATTTGGTATGGCGGTATCAAAATTAACGCGAATATGTCGAGTTTCAGCATTGATACGGCAACAATCCTTGCCCTCCATACTCTTTCTCCCGGTAAATATACCTTGACGTTCTCTTTGCAAGACGATCCTTCACTTACGGATGAGGTTACTTTCATTGTACCGGAGTATGATGCTCCTTCGCTTATCTTTACCGATTCTAAGTGGAATAGGATTCTAGCCGACACAACTGTGCTCGGTGAATGGGCTAATGTCGCCTATCCTGTCTATGTGGCGCTTACGTATGATAGCCTTTCTTCGGAACTTTATTTGACAAGTTCCGACCCCGCATTAATTTTTATTGATCAAAATGGAAATCAAGTCACGTCTGTGATGCTGCAGTCTGGTCATGCCCAATTCTATGTAATGGGAACGTCAGCTGTCGTTGGAGGGTCGTTCTCTGTTTCCGGGGCCTCTTTCAATAATGTTCTTGTATGGCCTAATATAAATTTGGCGGCTCCTCCGGTTCCGACAATGCAGGCTGCCGGTATGTTTGACCGTACTGGTGATGGTATTCCAGATAGTGTATATTTCACTTTCTCTCGAGCTATTTCTGGCGATGACGCTTTGGATTCCTTGCATTGGATTTTTGGGGATTCTACTGTTCACAAAGAGTATTCTTTTGCAAAAATAGACACGGCTACGGTCGTCGTGACCTCGGCTACGGGCTTTACCAGTTCAGTATTCACAGGACTTCAAAACACAACTTATTCGGGAGCTGCTTCAGCATATTTTACTTATGCAAAGTCTCCATTTAAAATAGATGGTCAGATTGCGGATAAAATCGGTCCGGTCATACTTTCTGCAACAGTTTCTTCGAAGGATGATATTTCGATACTTTCTCTTGTGGTAAGCGAAGCCTTGAATGATTCTCAAGTAGTTGCGCTGGCAAATGCTTTTGAATATCGGTTCTGGCGCACGGGAATTTTGAACGGATCTGTAATGGCACCTAGTTATGTTGTACGTAATAAGCCGTACCAGTATGATTTGTATTTCCATCTTTTGGCAAGTGCTGTTCCTGAAGTGGGTGATAGTATCCGTTTTGTTCCAGGTACCGCATTTGATTTGAACTATAATGTGCCTCATGTGAACAATCCATGGGTACGCATAGTAGGTGAAGAACAGGTTCAGGTTACATCGACAACTTTAATTACGGTTACGACGGAGACCGCGCCAGCAGAAACATCTTCTGCAGTAACTGTTACTTTCGTAAGTAAAGATGAATCTGTTGAACAGGCTTCTCTTCAAACGGGAACTCACGGACAATTGGTTGATTTTGATTTGGCAGAGTTGCTTGCTAATGAAAATACTGCCCGCGGGGATTCGCTTCCGCTGTTGACTGCCGATGATGCGGTTATTTATTATGAAACATACTATTTTACAAACTTGGGGCAGTATGTGAACTCTTCCAAGGGGGCTATTGCATGCTCCGATGCTGTTTTCGGAGGCGATTGCTCTGTAAATAAAGGCAATCTCTTCCTCGCTTGGAATATGCGGAGTGATTCCGGTCGTTTGGTCGGCACAGGCGCTTACATTTCCCATTTGGATGTGAAGGTGAAGTTGGCGGGTAAGGTCGTTGCCCGGAAATCGGTTGAAAATGTTTGGGGCGTTCGACGTGGATCCGGTGTTTATGAATAAAGTAAGGTTACTTTTGACAAAAATAAAGAGTGCTCATAATTTTTAATGTCTAGAATTCAAGTCTCCGCCGCTTGCTGCGGGGCGTTCATTCAGGCTCTGCAATGTGCGGAGCCTTGTATGCATTCAAAAGCACCGGCGAGTCCGAAGCTACAATATAAATATCGGTACAGGGGATTCTGGTGCCGGGGTTACTATGTCGACATGGCGGGCAAGAATGCGGCCTACATCCAGGATCAATTGAAGGAAGATAAGTATGGAGAGCCGCTGGCGATGCTCAGGAAAATGGAGCCCGTTCACGAGTGTGCCGGTAAGGGCCTCATACAAGTGGCAGATCGACCTACATAAAGTGATAGGTGCTAGTATCCAAGGGCTACGCCTGCACATAAAGAATCCCTATGTCGGGGCGGGGGGTATCTTTTTTCGATATGTATTGGAATCAAATGAAGCGAGAAAATTTGGAAAACGGGGATAAAAGTTCATCAAAAATGAGAGATCTATTATTGCAACATCTATAGGTGGAGGTGCTTTTTAATCGCAGACCCCCTGAAAAGTGTTTTTTAAATGTTCTTAAATTGTTGGTAACGCTTTTGTTTAATCAAAGTGAATCGTTTTTAATTACTGTAAGCTTAAAGGAAGTAAAAAAAGCAAATTTTTTTGGAAGGACCCCTTGACGATCGGGGAGAAAAAGCTATCATTGGCGTCACTCCGGTCGACAAGGCCGCGAGGAACTCCGGCCGAAGCG
>JALNVO010000174.1 GCA_023231365.1 Fibrobacteraceae bacterium
CAACGGATGCCAACCCGGATAAATGCCCCTGGCAGGATATGGGCTGGGAGAGCGATAAATCGGGCTTGACCGGAACCGCTCAAGTATATACCCAGCATCCGAAATACATCCGACGGGCTTTCGAGATCGCTCGTCAATATACAAGCGCCAAACTCGAACTACGAGACTATGGGATTGAATTCTGGGACGGATCAAAAAAATCACGGGCTTTTTACCAGCTGGTCAAACATTTGCTGAATTCAGGGGTTCCACTGGATGCTGTGGGCTTTCAAGGGCACTTCAGGACAGATCGTACTTACAACTGGGACAATCTGAATCTCGCAATAAAGCAGTACAAAGACCTTGGGCTTGAAGTTTATATAACAGAAATCGACTATGGCGATGCAGACCCCATTGCCGCAGCCACCAGTGCACATCGCACCGCAGCCTATGATAGCATTCAATCTAAAAACCTTTATGAATTCGCCAAAGCGGCGGCTAGCGCAGGTGTGAATTGGCTCTGCATGTGGGGAATTGCCGATAATTCGAATCAATACTGGCGCATGGGACAGAGCGCCTTGCTCTTCGATGAAGACTACAATGCAAAAGACGCCTATTACCAGTTCCGTCAAGGTATTGTGGATGGATTGGGAATAACGGCGCTACCTCGCACAACAAAAAACATCAACAATAGGGAATCCGCCAACATCAAAGACGGCATAATCTACCTGACAGGCAAACAGGATGGCACAATTTCACTGATGGATACTTTCGGTGCAATTCGAGCAGAAGTGCCCCTTACAAGTGGAAAAGGAATAGTACCGAAACTACCCCATGGATCCTATATCTGGAGCCTGAAAGGAAGCCGCACAGCACATGGAGTCCTTCTGCTGGAATAACGTGTTATTAGATGTCCCATAGCATCTCATCCAGAGCCTTATATGACATCTAGGCACTTTAACTTTCCCTGTCGTTCAAGAAATGCCGCCAAGCAAAGCCTGAAAAAAAGCAATGCACGCTCTACAAGAAGTGCGGAAGGCTGTTCGTCAACTCGGGCAGGAATATGGCGTAAATATCGCCTGTCGTATGCGCAAGGAAATAGAACTATTCCCTAAATTGCAGGGGAACTGAGCTATCACGCGAGCCCAACAGGCGTCTCCGCTCCTTGCAGGATTAACGTTGGCAGACGCTTCCAATTTCGGCGTTGTCGCAATCAAGGACTCAATCGGTGGGTACGGTATCTGGCACAAGTTCAGCATCTCACTTGTCAGCAACATTCTCTTCAGTGCATTTCTTTGTATAGCGGGGATTCTTTGTTTCTTCGTTGCTGGAGCAGGAACCCAATGCGATCATTGATGTTTTCCGAATGATGATGAACGAGGCCATGAAACAGGAACGATCAAGTAATCTCAAAGCAAAGCATTTCCCAAACCCGTGAAACCGGTATCTTCCACAAGTCACTGAAAACCGGAATCAGATACGAAAAGGCACTAAGGCTTGCACTTGCGGAGATGCACGTCCAAAGCGTGTCGACCCATAAGGCCACGAAGACCGTTGCGAAGTTCTGCGGACTTTGAGGCCAGTCCTCACAGGAATTCCCAAGCTAGCGCGAGTCTCAATGAGGCCGTAGAGACGTTTAGAAAACGTAAGCTTGGCGCGATTCAAGTAGTGAGGTTCGAGGCGCAGTTCCAAAGGATCAAGAAGGACAGTTAAATCAGCGAGTGAACAATTCTTATCCCCGACTCAATAAACAAATTAAAGATTTTGTGAGATGAAATGGGTGGATTCATCCCGCAAATGGATCAACATCTTTGTTTTCATTCCACAAATACTCGAGAGCCTTGCTTATCATCTTTGCCGCTTCATAATTGACTTTATCTTTTATGAATCCCAAACTCATATCTATTCCCGCCGTTATTCCTGATGATGTATAGTACTTTCCATCAACGGCCCATCTCGCTTTCTTCAACCATTTCACTTTTTTATTTTGGCTGATAACCCATTCCCATGACATCTTATTACTCGTGGCTTCTCTGTTATCCAACAGGCCCGTCTTCGCCAATATTGCAGATCCCGTGCACACGGATAGAACATATTCACTTTCTGTTGCTACAGCTTTTATTTTCTCGATGAAATTTTCATCGTTCACCAATTGCCGAGCGCCCCAGCCTCCAGGAATCAAAACGATATCTTTTTGCGCGATTTCGTCTATTCTATCTGTCTGGATCTTATTGTGAGTCGAACTTGTAATTAAACCGCCATTGACTGAATAATAATTTATGCAATATATCCTATCTAATTTACTGAACACCTCGGCCGGCCCCAAAGCATCCAACGTTGTAAAACCGTCAAACAAAACAATATTGATCTGTTTCATCTTTGAGCTCCTAGTATAAATCATTCCTTGCAATTACAGTACATTTTTCAAGGCGCACACGCAGGGTTCAACTAATGATAAGTTAACCTCGCCATGTAGATTTTCAATCTACATTGTTTATGATTACTGCGCAAGGAGCCTCCGAAAACCGGGGCTGTATCTGCAGGATTCCAGGGCGTTTTGGCGAAGGCATATTACCATCCCGGAAAACTCGATTCTGTCGCGCGGTCGTGTTGAGCGGCTGTCCTATATTTAAAGAGATGAACCGCCCCGCAACAATCTATGGCATATCAAAGCCAAAGGCAAAGCCCTAATCGGAGTTACTCTCACCCGCCATTACGCTCTTGATCGTACGCGCGATCTTCACCGGGCTCAAGTGACGGAACGGAATGAATCAAAAAATGAATATTATACCTGGTACTTCCTATTTCAAGAAACCGGATTTCAAATCGGTGCGAAATATCCTCACAAATCCGTTTTAGCATCTCATAAACGGAATCATCAAAGACAATCCGGCGATATTTTGCCTAAAAAACCAGATAGCTGATTACAACCAAAATATGAGGGATTTTGTGCACATACTACGCTGCACCTATAAACGACGGAAAAGATGCAACCCAAAAAAGAAACGTCCGTCGGCTTATTGCGCCGGAACAAAAGGTATTGTTGGAAATCTAGTTCGTCCATAAAAGCGGAAATCTGAGACAGTTCCGGGATTCTGATCTCAGTACGAATAATCAAGCAAAAGACGCAATTGACTGTCGTGGCAGATGCTTTCCTTCATAGACAGAACGGAATTTTTCTGTAAGGAGGAAACATCGAAAAGATTCCCCGAAACGCACTCTTTACCCGATTTCAGCACATTACTTCTAGCGGAAGGCCGTCTTCGATGCCGAGGAAACTGAATGTGCAAAGCCTTCAACAGCATCTACGCCCATTCCGTTCCTAGAAAATGGCACAAAACAGAAAGACCAGCCGTATGACTGGTCCAATCTTTTAGCGGGGAAAGTCTTATACAAGACAAAGGGCATCGAACATTATGCACCTGTGGTAGATTTTTTCCGTCATGGAAATAATTTAACTATTCCGGGAGAAGTTTGTATTGTTTTCAGAGAATCTGCCGTACTGTCCTTAACGTCAATGAACCAGACCGCACTATCGAGCACCCAGGAAGAAATAGCATCCACATCATAATAAGGCGGGACATAATAACTCGGATAAACACTCAACGGAAGCCCCGTGATGGTATCGAATCTGGCAGTAATCCGCTGTATGCAAGATTGCGAGGAAAAGTCAGTACTATCTGTACAGAAGCCCGTGCGAATATTGAAAAGGGCCTCCACGGGATTATCCCGAGCACTGGTGTCCGGGGGACAGAAGCCTCCCGTCGTAATGTCAATACAGGAGTAAAGCGTCATGGAGGAATCCACGATACCTGCCGAGAACCAGTAACGGACGGAGTTTGATACAAACCCTCCTGTGCTTATATCAACGCGATAAAGCAGTTCTTCGTTCTGCTTGAAAAGAGAATCACAAGCATTCCAAGCTGCAAAAAAATTTTCCGTAGAAGAATCGATCAGCGCGGGGCAGATCACTGCGGCCACAGCAGAAGACGATAAAGAGGCAACCTCTTTTGAACTGGAGGATTTCTGCTCAGAAGAGGACAACGCCCCGGAACTCGAAAAGCCCTGGATGGAAGAGGAGAAAACCGCCGAGTCGCTCGACAAGTCCAAGACCGAGGTTCCGGAATCATTGCAAGCCGTAAAAGTAAGCATCAAAAAGAGCATAGCTCCTCCTGCTAGGCCTCGACGGAAAGAGATCTTTCCCTGACTGAAATACAACATACCAAACCTCCCAATTAAATGGTTTTATCTCCCTTTTTTGTTACAAAAGAAATCGACAGCAGAATCCCCGCTCCCCGCAAAGCTTCTATATCTTCACAGTTGGTTCTACCACTATCCATCTCGTTTCGCCGATAAAGATAGGCTCCATTTTTCCAAAAAACAAGCGCCTTTGTTCTTTTGATTTTTTTCAACAAAAAAGATCACGCTATTTTGTGCTTCCACGTTCACAAATTCAATCAATTCTTGATCTACTGGATTGAAATCGGCTGATTTCAGACAAAATACCCGATTAGGTTGTTAAACCTACATCCCAAGCGGGGCCGGTGCAATGAACCTTCAGGAACGCATAATTTCATCTCACGTTCCCGGGCGTTACCCGGCCAAAGCGCATCTTCCCCGCGGAAGATGCGGACATACGCGCCGTTGGGTTGCGCTTGTCTCGCGGAAATAAATCATACTGATCTTCTATTAAAGAGAAATGCCATATGCCTCAGTAAAAGCATTACTTGCATAGGCATCGTAGGCAAAAGCAAAGCCCGACTTGCCCCATTGCTTTCCCCAGCTATTCCGCACAATAAAAAAGTCTTTAGTATAGCCTACCAAAGCAACGCAGTGCCCTCCACGAGTATGCGCAGAATCATATGCCTGCAATCTGCCTTCATTCTCCGTCGCTTTGTCCCAAGTAGAGTCAACGTTCAAACGTGTTAATATTGGACCATTAGTCGAAATCCAAGATCTCCAATTGCCAAGATCCTGCCCTAGATTAAAGTAACTGGATATGCGCATCTGTGAAGCAATTGCATAAAATGAATTTGCATCCCCTGCATCATATAATTCTGGAGAACCATCCCGATTCTCGAATGGCAATATTGAACTCTTAACAACACCATATTTACGAGCGACATCTAAAGCTGCTTTTAAGGAAGTCCCGTCCTGCTCAATGAATGTTGTCGGCCTGGATATAAATTCATCGGTCTCTTTTGCTGCCATCCATAGGTAACGGACGGAAAGAGGCTCGTTCTTTGCTAGTCTATTAGCTTTAACGAAATGCCATCGTAATACTCCATCAGCTATTCCCCAACCAACACAGGATCCCGTTCTTCCTTGGTCAGGTATTGCCCACCATGGTTCTCGTAGATCTTTTTCAGAAGCGGCCATAGCCTTAGGTTCAAAAATTCCAGCGTCACTCGCTGCAGCAAGGGACCAATCCCCTTCTCTGTTCGAAGATGGCAGGCAGTTCAGAATGTAATCTGAGTAATCTCTTTTCCCGGTCATACAGTCCTCCTCATGAGTCAGCACGCATTCTAATAACAAAAATATAAAATTTCATGAACTGAACACGAATTTGCAAACTCTTTTCAAAGCATCTCATTCCTCTAAGGGAGTCTAAAAAATGTAATACATACAGCGATTAGAGCCTGGACGATAACCTTTACCTTTTAGCAAAGGTATCGTGCGCAAAGTGTCCGCGTTAGATTTAGTTATCCTTTACTTTCGTACTTCTAACTTGAGACTAAGTCATTTTGCTGTTTGATTTTTTTTAGACTGTTGCAATTTTCTCAATAACTCCGTCCTAAAATTCCAAATAAAAAGGGGGCCCTTGATTTTCAAAGCCCTCCTTCGGAATGATAACAGAAAGAAATGAATCAGTGGCAATTCTATCGGACGGCTTCTAGTATGGCACCCCAATGAGCCTGAAGAGACCAAACCCCATTA
>JALNVO010000175.1 GCA_023231365.1 Fibrobacteraceae bacterium
ACCTCTGCCGAACATATCCACTCTGGGACCTCCTCTTTTAATTTTTTCATTCTTTTTTTGCATTTTGCCTTCCTTTTGCCCAGCACTATCCCCCCCCCTCCTCAGGTCAAAATGTCCATTTTCATCTCCTAAAATCGGGGCGGAAAAGGTGTAATCCCCCCGGAAAATAAGCGGGGTCATAAGTAGAGAAAAAACTATATCAAGGAGACTACTTATGAAGAAATCAAGATTCACGGACAGCCAGATCATGTCCATTTTGAAGCAGGGCGAGGGAGGCATCCCCGTCGCCGAGATCTGCCGGGAACATTCGATAAGCTCCGCCCTCTACTACCGTTGGCGCTCAAGATACGGCGGCATGGACGCATCGCTGATATCGCGTCTGAAGGAGCTCGAACGAGAGAACGCCCAGCTCAAGAAGATGTACGCCGAGGAAAGGCTCGAGGCCGAAATAGTGCAGGAGGCCCTCTCAAAATACCAGTGAGGCGAGCGGCGCAAGATCAGGGATGCGCCTGCGCCAAAATGGTGAGACCGTCTTCCAGGCGGGAGGCGGAGAGAGAAGCGGTCAAAGAGAAGGGCGTCCCCGTTCAGGTCGCGTGCGTCGCGTTCATGGTCAGCGAGACATGCTACCGCTACGAATCGAAGAGCCGTCCAGAGGATGGAACGATAGCCTCCTGGCTCATAAGCCTGACGGAATGCCATAGAAGGTGGGACTTCGGGCTCTACCGCGAACTGGAACTGAACCTCAGGATCAAGCCCCACAAGCGAATCCGCAGGGAGAAGCCCGAGGCGATCGCCCTGCCGACGGGGCCGAACGAGATGTGGTCGATGGACTTCATGAGCGACAGCCTAGAGAACGGACGCCCGTTCCGCACGATCAACGTCATCGAACGACCGCGAAGGCCTGTGCGTGGACGTGGACTTCTCGCTTCCGTCGGCGCTCGCGATCCGGAGCCTTGAGCAGGTATTCGAATGGCGTGGCAAACCGGAGGCGATCCGCTGCGACAACGGCCCCGAATACGTGGGCGAGGAGATGGAGCGGTGGGCGCAGGACAGGGGGATAAGGCTTGTACACACGCAACCCGGGCATCCCAAGCAGAACGCGTACATCGAGAGATTCAACAGGACTGCGCACCACGAATGGCTGGAAATGCACAGCCTCAGGATGATCGATGAGGCCCAGGAGCTTGCCATGGAATGGCTCTGGAGCTATAATAACGAACGTCCTCATACGTCCATCGGAGGCTTCCCTCCCGTGAAAATGCTTGCAGGACTGAAAGACTCTACCTTAGGACCCCTTTAAAAATGGGGGGGATTACACTCATCAACATTCCTGGTTTACTGTACTTCAAGCATAGCTATAGAACTGTAACCCCGCGCAGAGCACGGGGTTTTATGTTGAATAAAGGGACGATTTGGACGATTTTATCGCCGAGAGCTGCATCTCGGCAATAAAGGCAAGCAAGCTTGTCTTTGCTGCGCTCGATTTGCATGCGGTTCCCTTAACCAAAGCAGTTTTTAGAGATGCCCTAAAAGGAAAGACGAGGCGTTCAAACTTATTTGAAAGTTTCCGCAGCACGAGACGATTCATAAAGCTCTATTGATTCTTCAATCGAAAGCTGTCCCGGAGCCTCGTATCTATTTAACGAACAATAAGAGAGATTCGCACCGCACAAAAGGGATTTGATCCGGCTTTCCCTCCCAGTTTCGCCCATCGCAAACAGAGAGAACAATTCAAAATTTCTGTGGTTCTTGCGGATAAAATCATACAAGGGAAGCACGTCGTCTTCTTTTGTACTCATCGCCGCGACCTTGAAACCAGAAGCCTTGGAAGACTCCGCTAAGAAAAGAAGCCAATTCAATTCTTCATCGCTCGGAATGCCCTGAAAATTGTGGTGCGAAACGAGGATTTTGGTGCACTTAAAAGAAGGAAGCTTCGTGAGCTCTGGAAGAGAGCCCAACTCTTCAACTTCAATATCAATAAAATTTGGTACAAAAGAAGAACTTAAAATTTCCCGGAATAAAGAGATGCGGGAAGCGGCCTCTACAGTAGGAAATTTGCCGCCATCGCGTTCCAAGCGAATAGTGCCGATGAGCAATGCACTCGGGAATTGTTCGTGCACGGCAGAAGCAATTGCAGAAAAGTCCGTATCCTTTTCAAAAAGATCATAGCGAATTTCCAAAGCAGTGCAGAGCTTTGCCTTATTTGCCAAATTTCCTTTCGGCTCTTTTTTAAAAGAGCTAAAAGCCGCGGCATCGACGATTCCTGCAAAATAAGGGAGGGAATTATTGCGAAACTCTTGAGACATATACTTTAAAAATAGAAAAATACTATCTTTGTCGCACAATTAACGTTTTCCATGCCCTGAAAAGCCGGAATTTGTAGCGAACGCTGTAAATTCTGAGAGAATCCCGTGAAAACCGGGAGCGGTCCCGCCGCTGTATGGGAGTACGAAACCAGCAAGAACCAATGCCCGCAAGGGCGTGAAGGAGCTGGGAGTAGAGCGATCCCCGAGTCAGAAGAACTGTGGAAGAAGAACGCGGCTTTGGCCGCAAAAGGCGAGATGCGAGAGACATCCCACGAAAACGCCCTACGAGTGCGCGTTGATGCATTTATTTTGTTTGCTATCCTATTTTGTGCAAACAAAGTTGTATTGGGGGATTCTCTCTCTGTTCAAAATTTAGGCGTTTCCGAAATTTCTTTTGCAAAGAGATCTTCCTTTGAAACGGAAGGCCCGGACTTTATCGAACTTGCCGCAAGAGAGTGGGAAGGAAAAAATATTTCTGCTGCAGAGCTCCTTTCTAAAGAAGCGGGAATTCAAATGCAAAAACTGGGCGGCATGGGAAGCTTTGAAACTATTTCCATCCGCGGAGCTTCAGCAAAGACAGTGCTGATCTGCATCGATGGAATTCCTTTGAACGATGCCGGCGGCGGAGCAATTTCGCTGGGAGGTATCGATCTCAACCAATTTGAGAAAATTGAAATTTACAAGAATTACGCGCCCGCCCGATTCGGCGGCAACGCGATTGGCGGAGTCATCAACTTTGTAAGCAAAACCGATGCACAAAACCGCAACCGAATTTTAACGAGCTATGGAAGCCACAATTCCGAAGAACTCTCCTATTCTATATCACATAAATTAATAGATAATCTCAAATTTTCTAGCGAAGCTGGATTTCGCCATTCCGACAACGATTATGAATTCATCGACCGCAACGGAACCGCATACAATACAAATGACGATACTACACGCACGCGCCAAAATGCGGAATATACACAAATTTCTGGGACGCATACTCTTAAAAAATTGCATGGCGGCGGTTCTTTTTCTACGCTATCCATTACACACTCCAACGAATGGGGCGGAAACCCGGGCAAGGAAAGCAATCAAACCGTTGTCGCCGGCTTCGATAAAAGTTTATTTCAAACAAAATACCTATGGGAATCTCCTTACACAGGCAATCAGCAAAAGCAGGCGGGTATTACCGGGCGAATCGAAAAATCGACGTCTCATTCTTATTATCCCTTGGACCACATCGGATACCTTTACGATTCTTACTTAGAATATGGAACTATCTCTTACTTGGCTCGTCCCGAAGCGTCATTCATTTATGAACCCACAAAATCGCCACAAAAAATTCATGCAGGGATTCATTTGTATGCCGAGGGTGAACTGATAGAGCCCAGAGACAATAACGAAATTTCTTCTGCTTACAAGTGGGAGCTCAAGAAAATCCAAGGCGACATCGCAGGCGATTTCAATATTTCGCCCATTCCCTTTTTTACATTCGGCTGGGATGCTTCGGCGAGAGGGAGCGCCTACAAAAAGAACAGAGGAGTTCTGTACTCTCCCACATCGCAAGACACTCTTCCAGAGACACAGAAGAAAAATCTTTTTTGGGCAAGCCGTACAAATGTAAGAATTGGAAAGGAATCTTTTCCACTCAAGGGATTTGCTTCCATGGCGAAGTATTACCGAGCTCCAGAAATGATGGAACTTTACGGAGTCCGAGAAGGCGTGCTTTCCAATCCCGATTTGAAAGCGGAAAAAGGAATTAATTGGGAAGCGGGAATCCGCTTTGAGCCAAATGTATTCAAAAATTCATTCCAGTTGCTCTATTTTGAGACTCACGCCAAAAACGGAATCGTATGGATAACAAGCGCTTCTTTTACAAAACCGATCAATTCCGAAAAATCGCAGACGCGCGGCGTGGAATTTGAATGGGAAAGCCATTATTTTAATTTATTCGATTATACATTCAAAGGAACGATACAAAACCCGCGGGACCGTTCGCAAATAGCCTATTATAAGAACAAATACCTCACAAACGAACCCGTAAAAACTGCGCACTTCGCCTTAAACTTCAACCTGCCGCTGAACATAGAACTTTCTCTCGAAATTCATTACAGAAGCTGTGTTTTTAATGACCGGGCCAACAGAGAAAAAATCCCAAGCGAAACCATTTTTAACGCCTCGCTCGCCCACACATTCACCACAAAAACGCGCCTTGTTCTTGCGGTAAACAACATCGGCAACGAAACTTACCAAAACATCTATGATTCTTCACCCACGCCTGGACGTGAATATAAAGCAACACTCATCCAAGATTTTTAACAATACATCAATAGGAGAAAAAATGACCTTTAAAAATACAATCAAAGCCATTGCCATTTCAGCGGGCCTGCTTGCTCTCATCGGTTGCGGGAGCACTGACAGTTCTTCTAACGCCAAAGAAGAATCCACAAATGCAAAACTCTTTGCCTATGGAGTATCCTCAGATTACAAGAGTGGCGAACTACGCTTTGGCGATTTGGATAGCCTTGAACTCGGAAGCGATACGCTTGGCTTTGGCGGCGATGCAAAGCTCTTTTCCAATGGAAAATATGTTTACATACTTGCACCATCCAACATCACTGTCATCAACGCCTCAGAGGCTTCTAAAGGAGAGAGCGCTATTCTCGCGCAAGTCTCCATCGGGGATTACGCATACCCTGCAAGCATCTCATTCAATTCCGATTCTACCGCTTGGCTTATCGAAAACGGAACAACGAATGCAGTGAAGATTGATGCTATCACGCTCGACGCCATCGATACCATTAGCCTTGCCAAATATGCACAAGAAGGGAGCCTCAGTGCAAATGCAGTCGCAAGCGTCATTACCGGCGATACGCTCGCCATACTGATCGGCCGTTTGGATAATTATAACGCTACAGAAGTAGGCCTTGTCGCGCTCTTCAATACAAATAGCGGAAAGCTCCTAGATACGATTCCTCTCAATACGCTGAATCCGACGGCAATGGGAACTTATAAGGGTAAGTTAATCGTCGCTACTCAAGGCACATATAATGCGAGCTATAGCTGCGATGCGGACTCTTTGCGCGCCCTTGAAAGTGTTGACTTGAGCAAAAAGAAATCCACAGTTCTTGCCACGGGAAAAGATTTCGGCGGCGGTCTTTACAAGCTCGCAATTGACAGCGAAAGCGGCGTTGCATACGTTTCCGTATATGCTTCTTATGGTTCAGTGCCACTTGCCGCATACGATTTTACCACAAACAAAGTAACAAATCTCAGCAAAGTAGGCGATGCCGAAGGAGCCCTCTATTTTGACAGCGAAAGCGAGCTTCTCTTCGTTGGCGACCGTTCTTATGGGAGTGAGGCTCTCTACGCTTACGACGGGACAAACTTTACAAAAATTAAAGTTTCTTCCGATGTGCTGCCTTCTTACAGCGCTACAGTAGCCCGCTGGTAATGATTCTAGGGAATCGTCCGGGGTAACGCTCAATGGTACGCCCTTTCGCAATGAGGCGCTCGCCTCACTGTCATTGCAGATGACCTACTCCACTCGGTCATGCAGTTCTGTGCAAGCACGGCCCGTATTCCACTCGT
>JALNVO010000176.1 GCA_023231365.1 Fibrobacteraceae bacterium
GAGTGTCGCACAACCGAGCTTGCTTGGTTGTATGACCGAACCGCAGGGGTGACGCGAAGCGTCAAAATCGCCCAAATTGAGAGCCGTACTCAAACTTGCTTTGAGTAGCCATTTTGCTGTAAATGAATTTTTAGAGGTGTCCCTTACACATTTCTAACAAAAAATTTCTGAAAAAATGAAGCAACCATTAACTTCAGAGATAAATTATAGATATGAAAATCAGAAAAAGAGCCCTTTTTATTGCAGCAATAGCCCTCGCAGGACCCATTGCGAATGCAAGCCCTATGAATCCTGCAACCCAAATTCGGACACAAGCGGACGGTTCGAAAATTACAGTACAAATGCAAGGGGACGAGCATTATAATTTTACGCAATCAAGCGATGGCTATCTCCTCCTCCCGGATTACCGCGGAGTCCTTTATTTTGCAGATGAAAACGGCGCCATCTCGAGCGTCAAAGCCAAAAACGTGAGTGAGCGTTCCGCAAAAGACAAGTCGTTCCTCGCCAAGATCAACAAAGAAAAAGTTAAAAAGTTGAACCTGGAAAACGCAACCCTTAAGCACATCGTTCCCGAAGGATATACGCCCCACAAACCGGCGTGGCTTCCTAGCGGATCTTCTAATGCAGAGCTTCGCAAACCAACCTCAGAATCTTACGCCCGTGGAACAAATCGTTTCCCGGTATTACTTGTGAGTTCGAGCGACAAAAACATCTACGATTCCGCAGCCTATTCCCAACAGTTGAATCTCACAGGATATTCTGCAAACGGACATTCCGGTTCCGTAAAGGACTACTTCACCTCCCAATCCAATAATCAATTCATTCCGAACTTCGATGTCTATAAAGTAAGCGTCAGCAAAACGTTCTCTTCTTACCAGAAAAGCAACGCCGACGGAGCGATGATCCAAGAAGCCATTGCATCCCTCCTCAGCAACTACCCGAACTTTGATGCTACAAAATATGATGACGATGGAGATGGAGAAATAGATGCCGTCGCCGTAGTCTATGCCGGTACGGAAAGTGAAGCAAACGCCTTTGGCGGCTATGAATACCACCTTGAATGGAGCGACATTGCCAGAACAGTAAGTGCAGGCAACAACAAAGTATTCAATACATTTTTTCTCATTGCAGAGATGGAATCCAGTTTAAAAATTCTTCCAATAGCCACTTTTATCCACGAATTCAGTCACACTCTAGGACTCATGGACCACTATGACACAAAGAATTTCAGTACAAACTGCGGTGGAACACACGCTTGGGACGTGATGTCCACCGGCATGTATAACAATAACGGGGGCACACCTGCCGGTTACAACGCATTTGAGAAGCAGTTCTGCGGTTGGTTCTCTCCCATTACCCTTTCTACGTCTTCCAACATTACAGCAATTCCCGCACTTAACGCATACAACGTTTTCTATACAGTCCCCGTTTCCGGCGATGACAATGAATGGTTTCTGCTTGAAAATCGCCAAAAGACGGGCTGGGATGCCTATTTACCAGGCCACGGAATGCTGATATGGCACATCGATTATGATCAAAGCAAATGGAACGCCGATGAGCTCAATACCGATAACTCCCACCAGGATGTGGATATCGCAGAAGCAGGTTCAAAAGCTGTGCCGAGTTACTATGACGGATTTTCAAATGACGGGACAAACGAATACCTCGCCGACGATCCTTATCCGGGAACGAGCAACATCACCAGTTTTTCCAACTTCATCTCTTGGTCTAGCATCGATCAGGGAATCAAACTTTACAACATCATCGAAAGCAACAGCACCATCTGCTTTGCCACTCAAAGCGGCGTAAGCGTCACCAACTGTTCTTATTCAGAATCCAGTTCTTCTGCAGCCGGATCTAGCTCTTCTCAAGCAACCGGAACAAGCTCTTCTTCTGTCAGCATATCGAGTTCAAGCTTAGTAACAGCGGCAGCGACACTTATCAAATACGGTTCGGGAGACCCGGTTCAATCCGTAACTGTAGGCAACGCTATTACAAGCTTCTACTATATGTGGACAAATGCAACTGGTGTTACAGTTTCTGGACTTCCTAATGGAGTTGCAGCAAGCATTGATGCCTCTCAAAACGTTGTCACAATCAGCGGTATAGTTTCTTCGTCTGTCATAACAGGAACCTACGCATTCACCGTAACAACAACCGGAAACGCTCAAAACGCAACAGCATCAGGATCCTTTACAGTAACTTCTTCGACAAAGTTATCCACAGCAGAAGTAAGGCTCATCCCCAAGATATCCTTTGGCAACAAGACTCTCACCGTAAGCATTCCTCTCAACGGAACAAAGACGCTCCGCATCTATTCACTCAAAGGCAAGCTCTTGGGAATGCATTCTTTTGAATCTATGGAATCAACCATTGATGTTTCTAAATATTCAAGAGGCTCCATGATTGCTACAGTAAAACTTGAAAATAAGACTGTGCTTCAAAAGGAAATAATGATTGAGTAAAATTTTCTCATAACCCAACCCCATAAAGGCAGAAACCGAAAGGTATCCGCCTTTATTTTGCCTTTTTAAAAGCAAGGCGACCGCTAAAGGGCATCTCTAAAATTGCTTTGGTAAAGTGAACAGTATGCAAATCGAGCGCAGCAAAGACAAGCTTGCCTTTATTGCCAAGAAGCCGCTCTCGACGATAATGTCGTCCAATTTTCAAGAACCGAGGAAGAAGCATGAACACTTAGTGCTTTAGCACTTAGTGAGAATGATCCCTGCGAAATGTCATTACGAGAAGAATGGGAAACTGGGACTCTTGGCGCTTTAGCGCTTAACGAGACTACTTAGTGCCTTAGCACTTAGTACCAAACGATCCCTTCAGGGAGAGACTCAGATCCTTCATAGATGAATGTGCGAAAGGAGTAGGAGTGATCCTTCGCAGATGAATATGCGAGAGGAATGGGAAACATGAACACTCAGGAGCTTGCTCCTTAGTGAGAATGATCCCTGTGGGAGCAGGAGCGCTTGTCGGCTAAAATGAGAGCTGCGGGCATGCTTGCATGCACACAGCCGAATGGTACCGACAAGTGCGCAAGCACAAAAGTGGTCAGTAGCACGCAAGGTGAGTGTCGCACAACCGAGCTTGCTTGGTTGTAAGACCGAACCGCAGGGGTGACGCGAAGCGTCAAAGCTATGCAAGGTTCGGCTTGAATGCTCCTCGCCTCTTTGAGGGACGACTGTTGCAAAAGTCGAAACAGCGGTAAAGCTTGCTTCGAAAATCACCCAAGAAATTCGCGGGCGTTACGGAAGAGCTTCATCCATGGGCCTTCTTCACCCCATTCCTCCGGATGCCAGCTATTCTGAACCGTACGGAATACTCGTTCCGGGTGAGGCATCATAATGAGCGCACGTCCATCAACGCTGGAAAGTCCCGTAATTCCAAAAGGAGAACCATTCGGGTTCAGCGGGTAACGTTCTGTATAGGCATGGCTTCCATCCACAAAACGGAGGCTTACGAGTCCCGTTTTGAGACAAGCTTCTGCCGATTCGCGGGTGGCGAATTCAGCACGTCCTTCACCATGAGCCACGGCAATTGGAAGCACGGAGCCTTCCATTCCCTTGAGGAAGATGGACGGGGATTTTTCCACCTTGAGCGAAACAAATCGGGCTTCGAAACGCTCCGATGTATTTTCCACGAAACGCGGCCAATGTTCCGCTCCCGGGATCAAATCCTTGAGGTTGGAGACCATCTGACAGCCGTTGCACACGCCAAGCGTGAAGGTATCCTTGCGCTGGAAAAACGATTCAAATTCCGCGCGCGCTTTTTCATTGAAGAGAATGCTCTTCGCCCAGCCTTCACCAGCACCGAGAACATCGCCATAGCTAAAACCGCCACAAGCGACAAGTCCCTTGAAATCCTTGAGCGAGGCCTTGCCCGAAAGCACGTCCGTCATATGCACATCAATGGACTCAAAGCCCGCGCGGTCAAATGCAGCAGCCATTTCAACTTCGCCATTCACACCCTGTTCGCGGAGAACGGCCATCTTGGGACGGGATGCATAATCCTTTTTCACCTTCAAATCGAACGTAACCTTCGGCGTAATACCCGGATCGTTCTGTTCGAGCTTGAGCTGATATTCGCTTTCGGCGCATTCGGGGTTATCTCTCAAAGAGGCTATGCGGCGGGTAGTATCGCTCCAAATTGCGCGAAGCTCGGAAATATCTGCAGAATAATCGCCGGCAATGAACTTATACGAATCGTTAAGCGTACCGATGTCAAATAGAGTGCGAGCAAGGCCTGCTTTTTCGAAGGCAGCCTTTACAGCATCGACATCCGCGGTAGCCACTTGAAGGACCGCACCGAGTTCTTCGTTGAAGAGAAGTTCAACCGGAGATCCTTTGAGAATAGATAAATCCAGCGAGACACCCGTGTGGCCGGCAAAGCCCATTTCAAGGGCTGTTACAAAAAGACCTCCATCGGACTTGTCGTGATAGGCGAGAATCTTTCCTTTGCGATTGAGTTTCTGGATCGTTTCAAAGAAGGTACGGAGTTCCTTAGCGCTTTCCACATCCGGAGCACTAGAACCAAGCTCGCAGAACACTTGCGCGGCAATGGATGCTCCCATACGATTTTTCCCGCGGGCAAGATCCACCAAGAGCAAGCGGGATTCTTTCTTTTGAAGTACAGGCGTAAGAGTAATGCGGACATCAGCAACAGGAGCAAAAGCGCTGATGACAACGGAAATCGGAGCCGTCACATTGTGCTTGCCCTTAGCGTCTTCCCAAACAGTGCTCATGCTCATGGAATCCTTGCCTACCGGAATCGTAATGCCGAGTTCCGGGCAGAGTTCCATACCGATCGCCTTTACTGCTTCGTACAAATCCGCACCGTCGCCTTCATAGTTCGGAGATGCCATCCAATTCGCGGAGAGGTTGATTCTACCCATATCGGCAATAGAGGCCGCTGCCATATTGGTGAGGGATTCAGCTACAGCCATGCGGGCACTTGCAGCGGGAGAAATCAAAGCGACCGGAGCGCGCTCGCCGATACTCATCGCTTCGCCTTCGTAAGAATCAAGAGTCGCAGTCGTTACGGCAACATCCGCAACAGGAACCTGCCACGGTCCCACCATCTGATCGCGGGAAATCATACCGGTCACTGAGCGGTCGCCGATAGTAATGAGGAACGTCTTGTCCGCAACGCTCGGGTTAGCAAGGACGCGTTTTGCAACGTCTGCAACAGAAACCCCCTGAAGAACGGGTTGCGTATTCAAGGGACGCTTAGCGGAACAGTTATCGCGTATCATACGCGGCGGTTTGCCGAGAAGTACGTCCAGAGGCATATCCACCGGCGTATTCTTAAAATGAGAATCCGTCAATGTCAAATGGCGTTCCGCAACCGCCTTGCCCACTACAGAATACGGGCAGCGCTCGCGTTTGCAAATTGCATCGAACATTTTCATCTTATCTTCAGGGACGGCGATCACATACCGTTCCTGGGATTCGTTGCTCCAAATCTCGTAAGGGCTCATTTCTGGTTCGTCGTTCGGAACCTTGCGAAGTTCAAAATTACCACCAAGGCCACCATCCGACACCAGTTCCGGGAAGGCGTTGGAAAGTCCACCAGCGCCCACATCGTGGATAAACGAAATCGGGTTATCCTTCTCCAAAGCCCAGCAGCAATCAATCACTTCCTGGCAGCGGCGTTGCATTTCGGGGTTGCCGCGCTGAACGCTCGCAAAATCCAAGTCTTCATTGCCACTTCCGCTCGTCACAGAACTCGCAGCACCACCGCCGAGACCGATGAGCATCGCCGGGCCGCCCA
>JALNVO010000177.1 GCA_023231365.1 Fibrobacteraceae bacterium
AGGAAGGAACAACGTGACACCGCAACAACGAGAATCCGGTTCCCTTCGGGGAACGTCAGGGTTCGAAGAGCCGGACTCTGGGCCGGCCCCGCAGGGGTGAGGATGGAACAACGTGACACCGCAACAAATCGGTTACAGCAGTTCGCTGGTAGTGGACTGAAGTCCTGTTGCTGAGCCTTAACAATGTCAAAGCAAGCTTTGCTGCTGTTTCGACTTTTGCAACAGTCGTCCCTCAAAGTGGCGAATAGCGTTCAAGCCGAACCTTGCATGGTACTGACCATATTTGTGCTTGCGAACTTGTCGGTGCAACTTAGGCTTGTGCAAGCAAGCCCGTAGCTCTCGTCTTAGCCGACAATCGCTACTGCTCCCACAGGGATTACTCCTACTCCTTTCGCACATTCATCTATGAAGGATCTGGATCTCTAACAATCAATTTTTAGAGGTGTCCTAGAATGAAAATGGAGTACGGTACAGTCAAGTTTTCTGTCTTATTATCGGGATGCTGCGGCGTGCGATGACGTTTTCGATTGCCGAGAATCGAGCAAGAATTCAGTCCAACGGTTGATCAGAATGCAAAGGATCATCTTGAATGACAGCTGTTGCGATTTAGTTTTCGCCGAAAGTAAGCAAGTATTGCGAAATGGTTCTGTCCCATTCGTATCGGAACCGGTAGGCATTCCGTACAAGGTAATTCCAGCTTTCGTGGTTCGAGGAATAGAGCTGTACTGCTGTTTTGAGCTTGCGGAGCATCTGATCCGGAGCGGAAGAATCGTCTACGAGGAGAGCATTTGCCTGTTCGAATTCTCCCGTATAATTGGAAAGCAGATTGGCACAACCGACGTCTTTTCCCGTAAGGGGTATCGTTCCAGAAGCGAGAGCCTTGAGCACCATGGATGCAGAAGGTTCCTTGGGGTTTGCCGCAAAAAGAAGGTCTGAGCCCGCGAGTACGGAGCGCACCCTCGAATCGTCGTCGTTGAGTTTGAAAACGGCGATGTGGGAATGTTCCTGTGCCGCAACGGAATTGAAGTAGTTCCATTCTGGGCTTGTTTCTTGGAGGCCTACAGTGACAAAGGCGTTTAGCTTATTAATGTCGCCTAGGATGGTGGCGAGCGTTTCTGAGGTACGACCAGATTCTTCATCCAGATGGCAGTACATTACTAGGCGATTGTCAAATTTTTTGTTGAGAATCGTTTCAAGGGAGAACCTTGCCGCTTTTTTTGCGAGTTCAATAGGCTGTGATGCCCGTATGTTAAAGTCCCAGAATGGGTAGCTCAGTCCGAACTGGATTCCTTTTAGTTTGTCTTTGTTGCGCACCAAGAAGCCGGAGAGTCCTCCAGAAGTATTGCTGTTGACAATTGCGTCCCGGTAGCCCGGGGAGGGGAGGAGCACTTTTTTTGCGTAGAAAATTCCCGCTTTGAGAAGGCTTACCTTGCCCCAAAATTCGTAGCCGTCCATATTGAAATCGCTGCGGGGAAGTCCGATTTTTTCGATTTCGTCTTCCGTAACGTGAAAATCGTAAGTAATATTGTGGACGGTAAAAAAAGAAGAAATTTTTCCGAAAGCTTCTTTGTAAACTGTTTTGGCGATCGGGGCAACGAGCGCTCCGCCCCAGTCTTGTCCGCAAAGGGCGTTCGGGGAAAAAGAAATAGCATCAGCGTAGGCAAGCGCAGAGGAGGCTAAGTAGGAGAACCTTAAATGGTTGTCGGGATAGGGTTGGCCGTTTTCGCCATAGACGTACGGTCTATTAAAATATTTGTCGAAACGGATATAGGTATAAAGAGGGTCTCTGCCTTTCCAAACTTCAAAAGGCATATTTCTCAGCTTTTCAACGCCTTTGAAAATGAGCTGATATTCTGAAATATCGCCTAAAAGGGATGGGTAGAAGGGGGCGCACGTCATCACTTCTGTCCCGAGCCTTGAAAAGGCTTGGGTGAGGTGGTTAACCGCTCCGGCGAGGGGGCTTGCCCTTTTCCATTCGCCCGCTTCCGGGCTTACGACTAGGAACTTCAAAACGCATCTCCAAAAAAAAATTTACTTATTGTGCCACTTTCCTATAAAGATATTTAATTAGATTACAAAATGATATTTTATTTGCTTGTTTTTTTATGGAGTACCATCAACAAGGGATGAACGATGAAAACTAGGCTTCTAATTGTAGTTTTGGCTGCAGCGGCAGTTCTTCTTGCCGGCTGCAAGGGCACAAATGAAAAGCGCGGCGATGAACACCTCCAGGCCGGCCGCTATCGCAATGCCATCAATTCTTACCTCGAAGCGAAGAGTAAGGGCAAGATTTCCGATGAATTTTACGACAATTTCTGCTTGGCTTTGATGAAAGCGGCTGAAGCAGAAGCGAAGAAAGATCCAATGAGCAGCCTTCTCGGCGGCTATTTCGAGCAGACCGTCAAGTTCCTAGGTGAAGTCAATTCCCCGGATGCAGCTGAAAAGATTGCAACCGCTATGGCAAACGTCGGTCAGAGCCAGGCCTCTGCCGATGCTGACCTCGGGACTACCCTCGATGGCTTCAACAAGATCGACTCCGCGATTTCTCTTGCAAAGCGATTGAATGCGAATGTCGCTTCTATTCAAGCTATTCGCACTCAGGCCGAAAATGCATATGTTTCCCGCGTCCTTCCAGAAGCGACGGATGAAGATGATCCGGTTGTTAAGGAATACAATCTCCTGAAGATCGAACTTATTGCTCCAAACAACGCTGCTCTTAAAGAAGCGATCAATAAGAGCCGTCTTGCAACTCGCGGCTATTTCCTTATTTTTGGCGACAACATCGGCGAAAAGGCTTCTCCACTGGTCGACAAGTGGGGATATGTGATGGCTTTCCCGACTCTCAACATTACGGCTTCCGGACTTACTGGCGAACTCCAGTTCTGGGCTTCGACAGGCAACAACACGGAACTCGAGGTTTCCAAGATCAAACTCGTTTCTACGAAGGGAGACGAAGTCATTGCTAAGCAGAGTGGTAGCGGTTGGTGCGAAGCGGAAGTTGTTGTTGGCAAGAAAGGCAATGAGAAGATCGAAAAGAAGAAAACTCCGTTTACAGGCAAGGGCAAGCTTATGAATGAGTTCCAGTGCTCTGTGAATGTGTCCTTTGCATACGGCGCCGGCTTTGTTCCAGATTATGTGGAATATAAGGATCAGTACGGTGTGGGACGCAAATATTTGGGTCAATGATTTCTGTTGAAGTAGACTTTTATAGAAGCGCTCTCCTTTTGGGGAGCGCTTTCTTTTGCATTTAAGGCAAAAAATGTGGAACAAGAAATGATTTTAGTGGTTTACGGCTTGTAGTTTTGTATTTTTGGGGTCGCATTTTATTTTCATAATTTCAACACGCAGGTCACCCCTTTTGTTCGCCCGAATCCTTGTTTTTGTGTTTGTTGTATCAGCGATCTCATTCGCCCAGCTGTTGGACGTTCCCGATGATTTTACGAAAGAAACTACAGTCCGCCATGTCCGCGCAGAAGGGACAGTGAATATGGATGAACGCTCTGTTCTGAACAGGGTGAGCGTCCGCGATGGCCAAGCCTTCCCGCCTTCCGTGTTTGCGGAAAAAGTGCAGAAGAGTGTTTCTTCGCTTTATGAAACGGGCTATTTTGATGATGTAACCGCCTGGGTCGACTATTTGAACGATGGCAAGGTAGATTTGATCTTCCGCGTAGTGGAGCTGCCCGCGCTGGATACTGTACTCCTTGAAGGTTATGATGAAATTTCCGAAGATGACCTGCGGCTCAAGCTTTCTCTCGTGAAGGGGCAGGTGTACAGCAAGAGCGCTTTGGAACGCGATCGTCAGAATTTGCTTTCCTACTACCGCTCCGAGGGTTACCTTCTTGCAGAAGTCGGGTTCCGCGAAATTCCTGTTTCCGAGCATGAAAATTCCATTACGTTCATCATCCGCGAAGGACCGAAGGTGCAAGTCGATTCTATTGTCATCAAGGGCAACGACCACGTTCCGGCTACCGAAATCACGGACCGCATGGTTACCAAGCGTACGCATTGGTGGGGTGACGGGGAATTCAAGGAAGCTATATTTGAAGCGGACCGCGATACCGTCCTCGATGCCGTTCGCCACTTCGGATATTTGGATGCGGAACTCAAGGAATATCGTGCGGAATACCTGCCGGATTCGACGTGTAATTTTTATTTGGGTCGAGTCGTTCCGAAGGACAAGAAACTGGATCTTCTCTATGCCCAGTTGAACGTTGCCATATCGGATACGGCGAATATTATGAACAAGCTCGCTGGCCGGACAGTGGAGAAGTCCTTGCATTATTACCGGGAGCATCGCAGGACTTTCGGACCCAAGGCCCAGGCTGTTCCTGTTCCGAAGGTAGCCGATGAAGAAACTGCGGTAGGTATTTTAAATGGCATCATTACTTACGAAGAGCTCCGCAAGGCTTGGATCAAGCACCTTCCTAAAAAATATTGGAAAAACTCGAAGGCAAATGAACTTTATAAGAAGCGGAACCGCAACCGCTATGAAGAGAAGTTGCTTACCCGCTATACTTTGGAAGAAACTTTCAGCGCTCTTACTCCTTATGACAGCGTTATCACATCCAGCTATGTGCGCATCTATATTACGATCAATGAAGGCCGCCGTTACTATGCGGGTTCCGTGCATTTTTCTGGAAATGAGGTGCTGAGCGATAAGGAACTCTCTTCCACGGTGCAGCTCGACAGCGGGGAAGTTTTCGACTACTATGCTTATGAAGCGACTAAGAAGGGTATCATTGATGCATACCGTGAAGATGGCTACCTGTTTGCTCAATATGATGAGACGAGAAACTTTGAAAACGATTCGGTGGTGAATCTGGACTACCATCTCCGCGAAGGTCTCCCGGCGCAGATCCACCGCGTGAATATTATGGGTAATACCAAGACCAAGGACAAGGTGATACGCCGTGAAGTGAGGCTCTTCCCGGGCGATACGTACCGCCAGTCTTTGTTGGAACGCAGTTTTCGCGAAATTATGCAGCTCAACTACTTCGATATGGTTTATCCGGACATTCAGGTCGTGGGCGATCAGCAAGTGGATTTGAATTTCAAGGTGCAGGAAAAGGAAGCGGGCACAGGACAGTTCAGTGCTGGCCTCGCATATAGCCAGAGCGATGGGCTTACCGGAACTCTCGGTGTATCCATTCCGAACTGCTGTATGGGTGATGGTCAGAATGCCTCCTTTAACATTGAATACGGCGAAGATAAGAAGAGCTATTCGGTGAGCTTCTCCGATCCGTGGTTTATGGATTATCCGCTTACTTTAGGTGCAAGTCTTAGTTATACGTGGTGGAATGAGGACGATGATCCTGATATTACCCGTTACGGAGGTAGCGTTTATGTGGGCAAGCGGCTTACTTGGCCGGACGATTATTTCTATGGACAGGTCGGTTACAGCTGGTTGATGAATAAGCAGGGCGATAACGTGGACGGAAGCCTTGTGCGCTATACCGGTATCGAATCGGCTCTCAACTTCAAGCTTATCCGCGATGACAAGAATTTGCCGCAATTCCCCACGGAAGGTTCCCGATATGTGCTTTCTGTGGAATGGGCAGATAATCTTCTCTTCAGCGACTTTGATTTTGTCAAGACTGATTTGACCGTCAAGTGGTGGTTCCCGCTGTTCCGCGATAAGCTTGCCCTTGCGCTTACAAACGAATATGGCGTTATCATCGGCGATCCGATTCAATACCGCACGCTTTATCAGATGGGCGGCGTGTTGGGTTACGATGGTATGATGCGCGGTTATAG
>JALNVO010000178.1 GCA_023231365.1 Fibrobacteraceae bacterium
ACGACACCACGATCACAATTGCTGGTGCAAGCGGTCAGTTCGAACTCAACGTATTCAAGCCCGTCATCATCAACGCGTTTCTTCAATCCGCCACACTCCTCGGCGACTCCTGCAGGGCCTTCACCGAACACTGCGCCTCGGGCATCGAACCGAACCTCCCGCGCATCCAGCAGCACCTCCAAAACTCCCTCATGCTCGTGACCGCGCTCAACACGCACATCGGTTACGAGAAGGCTGCGAAGATCGCGAAAAAGGCCCACGCCGAAGGCACCACGCTCAAGGAAGCGGCCCTCGCTCTGGGCTTCGTGACGGCGGAGGAATTCGACGCTTGGGTTGCGCCTTCGAAGATGACTGGCATCTAAAAAAAATCCGTCATTAACTTGATCTATGACGATTCTGAATCGATTTCGGAAGTTTACAACTGGCCAAATTCTTGTTTTGGACAGTAGTGAAATTTGTATAAAAATACAGAATATCAGAAAAAACGGGGGCGAAATGCCCGAAAAGAAATGCAGCCTTGTTGTAAAGTCCTTATTTTATATTACATACCTCTCTGTTATTCTTTAATGAGGAGAGGATATGAAGGCTAAATTTTTCACCATTCTTTGCAGTTCTGCAATGTTGCTTGGTTTCGTTGCTTGCTCCAATAGTGGTTCAGGTGCCGATGCAAACAATTCTGCGCTATCCCTTCCGGCGATCGAAGGAGCTCCCAGCGCGAGCGCTTTGACGGCGAATAATGCCATTGCTGCAACCCCGGAACAGATCAGCGAAGATCTTAACACTCTTTCTGAAACGGCCGAACTGGGGTCTATGGTAACGGAGATGAGCAATTTTTCTTCGGAATCTCCCGTTGGCGGCTCTGAAGAAAAAGCGGCACGCAAAAAAGCGTTTGCGTCCTCAGAGGAAAGCGATTGCTTTGAAATTGATACAAGTGAAGTCGACGGCAACGACACCATCTCCATGCAGTGGCTGAAATCGGATGGATCTGTTTTGCGGCTCTGCGATAGCGACTATGATTCTTTGACCGAAGAAAGTGCGACGAATCAGCTCTATTCCATGTATAACGGATCCGTTTTCTCGGAACAGATCAAGAGCTCGACAGACGGTTCAAGTTTGGAACTGAATCTGTTCATGACAATGTACTTTGACAAAGCTCTTGATGAAGATTACAACCCGGTCTTCAACCGTATTCTCGTCAGTGGAAATTTGCTTTACAGCCTCAACACTTCCACAGGCTTCAGCATTTATGCCGAATTCGCCGAGACCGCCTATCCGTCAGGCGATACAGCCATGGTCAGCGATGTCTCCATGATCTACTGGTTCTCCAATGGCCGCTACAAATGCGATATGAGCGACTACATCGCCTCTAATGCATCCGAAGGAGAAGTATGCAAGTTGGTTAACGCAGGCAATACAGTCGGCAGCCTGTATCAAAACAGCGACGGCGATATATATGTCAAAGATGCCAACGGCATTTACGTCATCAACGATCAGCCCACACAGAACATATGCTTTTGATTCGTTCAAAGTGAATTCTTAAAGGGCATCTCTAAAAATTCATTTACGGTGAAAATGACTGAGACACATCGCACTGCGTTGTCTCTCAAAGCGTCCATACCACCAGTATTAACGCTTCGCGTCACCCCTGCGGTTCAGTTATACAACCAAGCAAGTCGGTTGTGCGGCATTCACCTTGTGTGGCTTTGGCCACTTTTGTGCTTGCGCACTTGCTCCTGCAACTCGGCTATGTGCATGCAAGCATGCCCGCAGCTCTCGTTTTAGGGAGCAATCGTTTCTGGCATTGCCTGGTCTCGTTCATTTTCCCTTTCGCAAAGCAATTTTTAGAAGTACCCTGAATTCTTATTAACGACTGCGCCCGAGTAAAATCGGACGCTTTTTTATGCATTCAAAACCACCGGCGAGTCCGGTGGCTGGGTCTTCTCGGGATAAGTTCTGGAAGCCCCTTGACAATTTCTTTATAGCTTTGTATAATTGATAAATCAAAATACTTTGATGTATATATCAAATATAATTGTTATATACAAAGGACGGAACGATGGAATCAGAAACGAAAGCCCTGTCAAACAAATCGGCATTGCCGCTTGTTCTCGGGTTTATGGGCTTCTGGGCGAATGGAGACAATTATGCAGCGGCACCACTACTACCGAGCATTGCGGCGGATTTAGGAATCTCCATATCCCGCGCGGGGTTGACCGTTACGGCATACATGCTGAGTTTCGGGCTTTTCACCATTCTGTTCGGTCCTTTGTCGGATAAATTCGGCAAGGGACGCGTCATAAAGACGGCCGCTTTCGGGACATCACTTTTCAGTATCCTCGGAGGCTTGAGCTTCAATTTCGAATCGCTGGTGCTTTTCCGTGCGATGAACGGAATGTTCGGTGCGGGGATTTTCCCTGTCACGATGGCGCTGATCGGGTCGGAGTTCGGTGATCGCGAGCGGCAAGGCGCGTTGGCGAAGGTCATGGGGCTCGGCTTCCTGGGCGGGGCATCCGCGACGGTGATCGGCGGCACCCTCGCCCAAGTGGGTTCCTGGCGGACCGTATACATTCTTTATGGCATCGCGGAACTCGTGCTGTCCTTCTTCGTTCTGCGTCTCGTGCCCAACGGAACGATCGCCAAGGATAAATTCAACCTTTTCAAGTCTTATGGAATGGCATTCAAAAATCATCGCCTCGTTCTTCTCGTTTCCATCCTCTTCGGCGTGGGCTTCTCTGTCTTCGGAACTTTCTCCTATTCCGGCTTCTACGCGCAATCGATCACGCATTTGCCCATCATTCTCGTAGGCCTCATTGTCGCCGCGTTCGGCATCGGAACCGTAACGAGCAGCAAATTCATTTCCGTATTCCAGGCGAGGCTCGGCTTGAAGCAGCTTCCATGCGCGGGACTCATCGGTTTTGCGTCTCTCCTTGCACTCGTGCTTGCAACAACGTTTGTACAAATTGCGGTACCGCTTCTTGTCATTGGGTTCTATGGCTTCGGCCTTGCATTCGTCATCATACAATCGACTGCAGCGATGACTGCGCAGGGGCTATTGCCCGGATTGCGGGGAACGGTCATGTCGATGGTGAGCTTCGCCATGTTTGTCGGCGGCGGTATCGGAACTACGGTGAACGGGTTGATCATCGCTTCGGGATACATCCGGTTTATGTATGCAATCGCCGCCGTATTGATATTCTCCGTTGCGCTTTGCTTGTGGCGGATATTGAAGCGCATTCAGCTCGAGAAGACATCGAAATGAAAGCATATTGCGCAATGCTCCATTACATTCGCCGAATCAAGCATCTCAGAATATTATATTTATATCAAAATAATTTGATGTGCGGAGAGATATGAGCACCCCTTCATTTTCAGACTACGCCGATTGCTTCAAGGCCTTGTCGGACGATTTCAGGATAAAGATACTTTGTTACCTGTATGAAAACGGAGAGCAGTGCGTCTGCTCGCTCTGCGAAATTTTCGAGATCAATCAATCCGGGCTTTCCTATCACCTGAAAATATTGCTGGACAGCGGACTCCTGATAAAAAGGAAAAACGCCGTCTGGAACATCTATTCCCTGAACCGCGATCATTTCCTCTTTCCCGTTCTGGATAAGCTGTTTGCGGCGCGGAAAAAGAAAATGCGCCGCCTTCCGGATCCGGGCAAGAACGGTCCATCGTCTAAGTAGAAAAATTTGAAAAATAAAACGGCACCGGTCTCCCGGGTCCCCTGAACTATTCCCGCATCCGCGCAGTATAACGAATTTCCGGGGTGGATCGCCTGCCGCGTCCTTGACGGATTGCTACTATTTGTTTATATTTGCAAATATGAAATTAACCCCCAAACAAGGGAACCTGCTATTCGCCGTGATCATGGTGGGATTCATGACTTTCATCATCACGGGATTGAACTCGTTTATTACTCAGGGTTACTCCTTGAACTTATTCCTGTGGCTAAGGAACTGGCTGGGTGCTTATGTAGTGGCACTTCCCATTATGATCGTTTTTTCACCCAAAGTCCGCACATGGATTAATACCCGCGTCAAATCGGAAATACAGGGAGAATAAAATGAAGAAGGTTCAGACACTCGGCCGTGGTTGCCGCAAATGTTCAAGTGAAGCAAGGGCCAAAGCCCTGAAGGAATATCACAAATGAAATTTTGGTCCTCATTTCCCGGAATTGCCCTCTGCGTACTCGCGATCGCCGTTTCGGCTTGCGGCGGTGAACAGAAAACGCCGGCGACGGGAAAACAAAGTACGGTCGCTTCGAAGGAAACCCCAAAGCCGGATGCCCTGAAAGACAAGCCAAAAGTCACGTTCGTGGAACTGGGCTCGGTGAATTGCATTCCCTGCAAAGCCATGAAAAAGATTATGGACAGTCTGGAAGTGAAATATCCGAAGGACCTCCGTATTGTCTTTTACGATGTCTGGACGGAACAGGGGCGGACGTACGCTCAGTCCTATGGTGTCCGCGGCATTCCCACACAGGTCTTTCTGGATGAGAACGGAAAGGAATTTTTCCGCCACGAAGGCTATTTTCCAGAGGAAGAGCTGGAGCAGGTGCTGAAAGGCAAACAGGTGAAAGAATGATCCTGACCCTGATGGACCGGATGATGGCGCTCCTTTCCAGCAATGTGGCCTACGCTTGCGTGGGCGCTTTTCTATGGGGCATCGCGAGCGTCGTTCTTTCGCCATGCCACCTTTCGAGCATTCCGTTAGTGATGGCTTTTGTCGCCAAGGAAAGCCAGGGCAGGCAGAAGCGCGCGGCACTGCTTTCCATTGTTTTTACCATCGGCATTTTTGTGACGATGGCTTTGCTCGGGCTTGTCACGGGGGCTCTCGGACGCCTGTGGGGCGATGCCGGCCCGTGGACGGACTGGCTCGGCGCGGTCATTTTCTTCCTTCTCGGATTGTTCCTCTTGGATGTGCTTTCGCTCCCGAAAATTTCCGTCCGTGAGGATCGCTTCAAGAACGGGGGTATGTGGGCTGCGTTCGTACTCGGCATTTTGTTCGGAACCGTGCTCGGGCCCTGTGCTTTCGCCTTTCTACTGCCCGTTCTCGGCCTTGTCATGGTGAAGTCCGCTTCCGATCCCCTTCTCGCGGGCGGGTTGATTCTCGCTTATGCCGTCGGGCATGGGACAGTGATCGTGCTTGCGGGGACGTTTTCCGCAGGAGTCGTGAATTTGGTGCAATCGCCCCGGCTCTCGCCCTCACTGCGCTGGATCCGGAAGGCCCTGGGCGTTCTCTCCCTCGGTATCGGTGCGTGGTTCGTTTTGAAATAGGCTCGCTCAAAAATGCATACTCTTCTAGTTACCCTTCAATATTTTGTGACCATCACCGCCGAATTGACGGCGCTGTTTCTCGGCATCAGCACCGCTGTCGCTTTATTGCTCATGTACATTCCGAGGGAAAAACTGAACGGATGGCTCACAAGACGGGGGCTTTGGGGCAATGTTCTCGGAACGCTTGTCGGTTCCCTCACCCCTTTCTGCGCCTGCTCCACGATTCCCATGATGCTCGGAATGCTCAATGCCGGAGCCCCTTTCGGGCCGGTCATGTCCTTTCTCATTTCGTCGCCGCTCCTCAATCCGGTGATTATCATGATGATTCTCGCGCTGATGGGGTGGAAGGCCTGTCTCCTTTATTTCGGGGTTGTCTTCATCGGTTCCGTTTCTTTCGGGTTCATTCTTGAAAAGGCCGGCGGCGCCCGGTATGTGAAAAACGTGC
>JALNVO010000179.1 GCA_023231365.1 Fibrobacteraceae bacterium
CGGGAAATCTTCCACCTTGAGCGGAGTAGGCGTCATTAAATCGTAATAGAAACCCTTTTCGATTGCCGGGCCATAAGCAAGCTTGGTGCCCGGGAACAAGTCACAGATTGCTTCTGCAAGCACGTGGCTGCAAGAATGACGGAGGAGCATCAGAGCATCCGGATCGTCATTAGATGGTGTAATGATTTTGAATGTACCACTTTCAGTGAGCGGGCGCGAAAGGTCTAGGACCTTGTCGCCTAATTTTACACCAAGCGCTTTGCGTGCGAGACCTTCGGAAATGCTTTTTGCAATTTCAAGGCCTGTGGTACCCGAAGCTACGGAACGTACGGAGTTATCGGGCATAGTCAATTGAATCTGAGAATCTTGCATAAATTATCCTTTGGCGAGATATTCGCCTTATCTTCCGAAAAAACGACATCCGGAGACGCGGGTAAATCTAAATAAAATATTTTCCGCTCATCTCCTTTTTTTGCCCACTCGTCCGATATCAGTTGAAAGCATTTCTTTTTTTATTAATTTTTCTGCGGAGTTCGGAGGTTTTATGTTCAAAAAGTCTTGTTTAATACTTTGTCTTGCAATACTTGCCGGGTGTGCTTCCAATTTGCAAAAAGCGGCCCAAATCAGCAAGCTCAATGATTTTAACGCTTATGGGCAACCAAAGAAAGAAACAAAAGTCAACTGGGAAGGTTCCCCGCTACAAGGTAACATAAAAAGCATTGAAGGAAAAATGTACCGCCTAGATCCAGAAGGCGTCATACCCGATTATATTTGCGCTTCTTATATACATACTTGGGATTCCCTAGGGCACACTCTTTATTTTGTAGGAAAGGATTCCCTCGGCAAGGAAATAGTGAAAGCGCAAAACACATATTCTTCAGACGGAAAAATTCTCCGCTCGACAAAAGCATCCAATACAAAAGATTCCTCCTTTGAAGAAACGCGGTTTTCCTATGACACTCCTAAATTCAAAGAAATCGTTGACTATTATCAAAAAGGCGAGCGGACATTTTCCATCGGTTTCCAGTTTAATGAAAAAGGCAAGGCGACACAAGTCAAGATACTCTATCCGAATAACCGGACTTATTTCTATACATACGATTCCAACGATTCCATTTTGCAAATCAAAAACAAAGAGGGCTCCGGACTCCGCTACAAATACGACCCTTTTGGCAATATGACTGAATATTCTTCGCGTTTCCTCCTGCATACTTATATTTATAAAGCGCAGGATTTTGACTCTCTGGGCAGGAAAACCGCCACATCCTACTTCAATGAAATCAACCAAACAGGAACGACGACAGAATATTTCTATGGGAATTCCAACAAGCACCCAAGCAAAATCCACCAAAGGAATAAAACATTCAAAATTAGCTATGAGAATGAATGTCCCAAGCGAGTTGAAGAATTAGATTCCAAAGGCAAAGCGAAAGTCGTTCAAGATTTCAAAACGGATTCTATGGGAAATATCATTTTAAGCATTCACAAGACCTATAACAAGAAGCACAAGGATCTCCGCCCGGCACTGCGCTACGAATATACAATCGAATACTGGGGAAAAGCGGACTAGAATTCTTCAAGAAAATTCTGCGACAAATGCCGCAGGATCTCTTTACTTAACAAATTAAAGAGTCCGAATGCGACTCACAAAATTGCGGCTCACCGGAATTACGGTTTGATCTTTATCGTGAAGTTTGATGCAAAAGTGTCCGCCAATTGTGCGCTGGTATTCCGCAATAGCGTCGATTGCCACCAAATGAGCGCGGTGAACACGTACAAATTGCGAAGGATCCAAGCGTTTTTCTAGTTCGATGAGAGGAATATCGATAATGTACTTGGCATTCGAGCAATAAATAGTCGTATACTTTTCTTCGCTTTGAAAACGGAATACAGTTTCAATCGGAACGAAAATGGTGCGTTCGCCGATTTTAACTTGCAAACGATGCAAATAAGGTTCGTGAGATTCCGATTTTTCGACCAGTTTTTCTATATCGCTCTTGGTAAGCGGAGATCCAGAAAAAGCATCCGACAAGCGACGGAGCTTTTCCATCGCTATTTTGAGGCGTTCTTCTTCGATGGGTTTCAAAAGATAATCTACCGTATCTTCAACAAAAGCCTTTATGGCAAAGTCATCGTAAGCCGTGGTAAAAATGACAAGCGGAGATTCATCGTCTCCCACATCCTTCAACACGTCAAAGCCGTTCTTGTCCGGCATTTGAATATCGAGAAAGACCAAGTCCGGATGTTCCGAAAGGATCTTGGAAACAGCCTCTTCGCCACAACCGGCGTCTCCTACAATTTCTACAAGATCCGAGTACGGCTCAAGGAGCTTGTGCATACGGATGCGCGCCAGAGGTTCATCATCGATAATCAAAGTTTTGAATTGCATGTTTATAAATATACAAAAGAAACCACCGCCGGAGATTTCATTCAGCGAGCATTTTTACCACCTCGTCGTGGAGAATACCGTTTGAGAAAAGGACTTGTTCGCCGTCTACAAAGCAAATAGGGCGACCATCAAGTTTCGTAACCTTACCACCGGCTTCTGTTACCATCAAAGCAATGCCCGCAATGTCCCAGGGATAGCTCATCGTCATCACGAACACATCCAAAGATCCAGAGGCAGTGAATGTTCCCTCAATTACGGCACTCCCATAGCATTTGACACGGGTGCAATTCAAAGCTTCTTTCTCAAAGTTGTACAAATTCTGCGCATTGATTTTTGCCCAATCGCCCACGTTGAAATCTCCATTGGAAACAACCGCTTTGGACAAGGAATCCGTGGTGCTTACGCGTACCGGCTTCTTATTGCAAAATGTACCGCCGCCTTTGTACGCCGTGTACATGTTCCCAAGACCCGGCAAAAAAATGGCGGAAAGAAGTGGAGTCGCATTTTTCACCAATGCAATGGAAACGCCCCACAGGGGAATTCCGCGACTAAAATTGACAGTTCCATCTACGGGATCGATAATCCATTCATAAGGAGAGCCCGATTTGACCATGCCGGCCTCTTCCGTGCGGATGGAAAATTCAGGAAATTCCTCTTTTATACGAGAAACAATTATTTTTTCACTCTCTAAATCCGCCGCAGTAACGACATCTTTTGGAGTTTTATACTTGACTCCGTTCAAATGGCCTTGCATCTCAAGCGCCCGGGTTCCTGCTTCCCTTGCCCAGCTTTCTGCTCTGGCAATTACCGTTTTTAAGTCAAAAGGGAATTCTTCTTGTTTCATAACGCCAAATTTAATTACTAGTTTATACTGTATGAAAAAGTCCTCCCTTATTTTTTCGTGCATAGCACTTTTTTCCTCCCTTTCTTTTGCTGCGGACTGGGCAAGTAATTACGAATCCATGACGGCTTTTCAAAAAATCAATAATCGCGAAGGCTATGTAAAACCGATTGCTACATACGTCGGGACCGTACTCAACGGAAGTTGGGTTGCGACGGCTTCGCTTCCTAAAGCATTCTCCTTTGACGCGGGGTTGCCTTTTAACATCGCTTTTGTCGAAAGCAAAGACCGCACTTACACATCCTCTCTATACGGGAAAACACCGACAATCTTTGGTAGCGAGGCGGAAAAAGGGCTCGGCGGAAATGAAGACTTGCACAACCTCTCCATTTTTATGCTTCCCTATTTACAATTAGGCTTTGGATTCTATTATACGCGCATCGCACTTCGCGGAATGTATTTTCCGAGCGCAGGCGAACTTCAAGGTTATAATCTGCTCTCCTTTGGCATTCAACATAGCTTTGGCCACTTTTTCATAGACAAACTCCCTCCGCAGTTCAAAGGCTTTGACGTAAGTCTTTTCTTCGGTTACAACTCCGCCTATATCGGCTATACTCCGGACAAGTGGAAGGGGACTCTCAACCTCGACTTTGGTACAACATACACCGCACTCATCCTCGGCTATTCCCCCATCAAGCCTGTTGAATTCTTGCTTTCCTTGGGCTATCAGACCGTCACTATGAAATCTTCCGGAGACCTTGACGCCTATGGAACCTATCAAGGAAAAATCGAACCGGATGCAAATATAGATGGCCGCGGAGGCTTCCGCCTCGGCTTAGAAATCGCCTTCTCCTTTGGCAAATCCTTCCACCCGGTCATTGGTTACAATGTCGGTGCGAACAATTCCCTCAACGCAAACATTCTCTATTTTGAGCAGACTTTCGGAGAAAGCGAAAGCAAGTAGGAACCTTGCTTGATTCAATAAAGAAACGACTCGAAGAATTACCCAACCGTCCTGGCGTCTATCTGATGAAGGACGAGACGGGGAAAATTATATACGTCGGTAAGGCCAAAAATCTTACCCGCCGCGTGAGGAGTTATTTCGACGGCAGGGACAAGCCCGGCCACAGAGCCGCCATTTTAATGCTCCCTTACATTAGGGACATCGAATGGATCATTACCGATACGGAGGCGGAAGCTTTCATTTTGGAAGCGAACCTAATCCGCAAGCACAAACCCATCTACAACGTGCGCCTTAAAGACGACAAGCATTATCCCTATCTTGTCGCAACCATGCGAGAAGCATTTCCGCGGCTCATCCTTACGCGCAACATAAAGAGGAACGACGGCGGAGTTTATTTTGGCCCGTTCGTGAGTTCCAAAGCTTTGCGCACGCTTATTGACATTTCCGCTCGAATTTTTAAAATGCGTGAATGCTCTCTTCGATTTCCTCTTAAAAGCCCAATACGCCCTTGTCTCAATTACCACATCGGCCGCTGTCTTGCACCCTGTGCTAATTTATGTACAAAAGAAGACTACCATGAGAACGTCAATCAAATGCTCCGCCTTTTAAATGGCAAGCGCGATGATCTGCTCGCCGAATGGAAACGCGAAATGGAAGAAGCGAGCAAGGCTCTAGACTTTGAAACAGCGGCAAAAAAGCGCGATGCAATTGAAGCCTTGGAAGCGCTGAATACGCAACAAAAAGCGGATACAACCGACAGGAACCTTAAATTGGACGTTATCGCAATACGGCGCAATGGAACGCTAGCCTCGGCTGTCATTTTCGAATACCGCGAAGGCATCATCTTTGGACGGCGCCACTTTCAATTGGAATGCGAAAAAGAACAGGATGAAGCAGAAATTTTCTGCGAAATGCTACCAGACTGGTATGCCGAAGCGGAAACGATCCCGCCAGAAATTGCGATATGCAGTGTAATTCCCGAAGAAGACCGTTTGCAAATTGAAGAAGAACTTGCGGAACGCGCCGGACATAAAGTGGCAATTGCCGTGCCTCAAAGAGGAGAACGCGTGGCCTTTATGAGGCTCGCACTTGCCAATGCGGGAATGCTCCTCGTCGAGATGCAAGCCGAAGCCAAGCACTTCGATGAAATCGAGCAAAGCGTTTTCGATTTACAGCGGGAACTCGGACTTTCCAAAACGCCTTTTTGCATTGAATGCGTTGATATTTCGCACTTGGCGGGCACACACACTGTGGCAAGCCTCGTCTCCTTTAAAAATGGACGCCCGGACAAAAGCAACTACCGCAAATTCATCATCAAGACGGTTACAGGGGTTGATGATTTTGCGAGTATGCGCGAAGTACTTACCCGGCGAATTCAACGGCTTGAAAATGAAGAAAAGCCTCTCCCCGATTTACTCGTAGTCGATGGAGGAAAGGGCCAAGTAGACGCCGTATTCAGTATTCTACAGAGCTTAG
>JALNVO010000180.1 GCA_023231365.1 Fibrobacteraceae bacterium
AGGACGCAGCCGGGATGGATGCCCCGCCGAAAAGAAAGGAACCGGCGCGCGGGATTGCACCGCGGAGCACTGTGGCTCAGCCCCTGTTAGTGTCGGGCCGCCGGCATGAAAAAACGGCAGCCACCCCGGAGGGCAGCCGCCGCTGATATCGCTCCGGTCCTAACGCACCGAAACGCCTTGTCAGGCAATAGATGAGCCCCCAGCGATTAACTGAGGGCTCGTGTTGGAGGACCGTGTATAAGCGTCCACTTATATTATCTCATGCCTGTCAAGGACACGTTCCGGACAGAATCTTGTCCGGAAGCTTAGTTTTTCCCGCCTGCCACAACAACTGCCATGATCAACGCGCCTAACAAGTAGCCGATCAGCAGCCCTAAAAGAAACCACCTCATTAGCTCGCCTCCTACCGCTTTATTTTTTTTACACATAATTAGCAAAGCTTGGATCGCTCTTGATCAGGCGATTATAGATTTCCGGATAATTCACTTTCAGGAACACGACAGTTCCTTTGTTTCGCAAATCTTTTGCCGTTGTGTACCCCAACCGAATCCATGAATCACCATCAAGCGTGCGCCTGCATTCGTCTACTTGTTTTTTTAAGTAGATCGGATGCATTGGCGCGTGGTAATCACAAACTAATGCTGCCACATCCTCGAGCCGAAACCATGTCAACGGGTTACAAACATCTACATTTCCCATTGAAGCTGAATGAAATTCATGCCCGTGCATTTGCGCAGCGCGCATTCTCCGGCTGCTTTCATAGGCTCGCGTCCCTACAAATGCTAAATCATAATCTTTTGCAAATGTTCGCACCGCGTCGAAAAATACACCTGTCTTGCCAAAGGCTTTGCGTTCTGGCCTTGCCAGCAGTTCGAATGCTTTTTCTGACCGCGAGATTATTATCTCTCGACCAAGATCACTAGCAACTTTAGTAATTAAGCTTTCAGTTCCCGGAAATGATGCGTCTGAGACATGTGCCCACATGGTGAACGACTTCCCCATCTCTTTTGCCACGTCGTTGACCAAGTAGGCCATGGCAACACTGTCCTTTCCGCCCGACAGCGCCAGATAAGGTTTTTCGTGGGTTGTTAGAGCTTTGCTAATCCATTCTTTTGATTGTTGCTTTTGCCGCTTATAGCGCGCAGTTGTTCTCTTGATCTCGCCAATTGCTATAAAATCATTTATAGTCATTAATTTGCACCTCCGGAATGACGCAGATTTCCTGATTGCTCGTTTTCCAGTAAGGTGGTTTCACCGCACAATCTCGCACTAGATAGTCCCCAGCAGGATATTCGGCAATCGGCATGGGGCGCATCAAGCCATATGGCCCATCGGTTGTGTAGTCTTGCTCAACTGGTTCAATTGTCCAGCCTTTCACAGTCCCCCATCCCATGGCTGGCTTTTTCCCGATGCATGTCATTATGTTCAACATTTCAGCGATTTTGCGAGGATTCCCCATGCAGTAGAATTCTATCGGACCTACCGTCCTGATTAATTGCGGCATGCGATATGCTCTGTATTCTCCTGCGCTTATATCGATTTTCCCTCGTTTGCCCTCTAAGTCCAGTCGCTCGTGCGCGTCAATTCCGTGGATGTTCGGTTTTTTCGTCCAGTATTCAATTTTTTCGTCGTATTGACGATAGAACCCTACGGAAGCTGCCCACCTGTTGTTCTTTAGTTGCCTGAGCGGTAACCCGATATACTTAATCCTCGATTCCTCTAGCGTTCCTTCATAGACTTCTGGCGCATGGAGTTTAAACCATGCGTGATATAGAATCGCGTCAAGGAAGATTAGCCCATCTGATGAATTAAGCCTTCCATCTAATAGGGTGCATGTAATCTTTAGCGGAACAATTTTTGACTTTGTCACTTTTTCGTTCCCTCCAACAACTGCACGAATTGCGCTTCGTTTGTTGTCAAATAGTTTCGGTACATGCTCTCAAGATGCCGGTCATACTGTTCTTTTGCGCTCCCAGCAAGAGCGCCAAGCACAGGCTGGTTTCCCTCGATAGACATGAATTTCTGTCGCTCCCCATCAGTTATTAAATCCATGTCTGCCCGGACCTGACCAAAACCCTTCCCAGACAAACCGCCCAATACTGGGCGCGAAGACCACCGGTGCACCGCAGAAACGAATGCGCCAAGCTCCAGGTCTGAACAATTAAGATCAAAAATATGAAACAGCTGCGTTCCGGGGACCATGTATTCGACGGTATACCGCATTTGGGTTGCAGGCTCATTGTCTTCTTTCTTGCCTTTTTCAGGCTTTACGTCGCCGGAGAGCAGCAATTGTTCGCCTTCGTGAACAATGTAGCGGTCTCCAAGATTGTGCTTTGCATCATCCATCCGCGAAAAACTAATCTCTCCGGTCATTTTCTTCCAGCTGATATTTTGGGCGGTATAATCAATATTGTTTCGGCCCTGCGGGATAATGCCAATCGTTTCTGCGCAGACAGGATACGCGAATGTTTGCGTCATCTTCCCTTCAAGAATCTGGTTTCCGATTCCGCCGCCAAACAATGACACAAACGGCAATGCAGACCGGACCGCTCTGGCTTGGTCAATATCTGCGGACTGAGTTCCGCCAATTGCCCCTCCGGAAAACAACAAATCAAATGTCTTTTTGGGAACACCAATATTTCCAAGATGATCCAGCATGTAGCTTGCCCCGTGGTCCCTAAGCATGCCCCTCAGCGCATTCCCGTTGTAGGCAAAACAATCAACAGGCTTCCCTTGGCTCATGATCCTGATCGTGTTCAAAAAACTCGTTGTGCTCTCACTCTCTCCAATATGGGACAGCGGTGAGAGTAGAGTGAACACCGTTTCAACTCTGTAGCTTTTATTCGTCTTCATGGTTTTCCCCTTCTTTCACGTTTTCAAAACGTCCTTCTATTGGTTTCTCACGCTCTAGCCGCTCCCTAACTAGCAACACAACAATTTGCGCTTTTTGGTATAGCATCTCAACAATCTCTTGCTGTTCTCCTGCTGGGAGAGAAAACAAGTCAATCATAAATGCCCGGCCATCTTCTTGGTTAAGCTTTATAAAGCTACCGTCAGCGTTTTGAATAAGCGCGCCAATTTGGTTATCTGTTTTCATCCAACGAGGATTCAGCGTTCCGCATCCCATTTTCCGCTTGAAGCTGTCAACAAATCCTCCAAGGTCAATTGCTCTTTTGGCGCTCGATCGAATGAATCGTTCGATTTGTGCCCACATGTCAACCCCTGAAGGTCCTCTGTTTTTGTCCCTGCTTCGGTACACGGCGTAAACAATTTGTGCTCCTTTCGCCATGGCTTCGTTGTCAATTGCAAATCCATATAACATATAGCATCCTCCTGTGTTTTTTCTTGCGCTGCGTATAGTGCCAGCGCAAAAGTTCTGTCCTTTTTCCTTTGCTCAATCAAACCTGATATTTCACTAATCGCAGTGGGATTGATTGCCGGATCTGTTTTTCTGCTAAAATTCATTTCGTTAATATTTGTTTTGGAAAATCCTAGTCCCATTAGTGATTCAATTAAGTCCATGTCTGCAATCATAGCCTGCCGACTAACATCAATTGTTTCATCCTCAAGGTTCGCGAGATACCTCTCTCGGGAGTAAGAGATCGCAGACTTAATAGCAATGTGTTTTTTCTGAGACACGGTTGCAGCTAAAACAAATGGCGGGTCGGGTGGTTCTCTTAAAAAGCTGCGGAGCTGCCACCGATTGCAAATTGTTAATGTGTCTGCAGCACAAAACGAAAACCACCTTAAAGCTTGCCTCCTGTTAGGATTCGTTAATATTGCGAATGCGCAAGCCGCACAAACACAGTCAGATTCTGGCGATTTTGCAAAAGAATGGTCTGTGAATGTACTTTTGAGCAGTTTGCCTTTCGGGATGCCACCCGAAAATTCTTCACCACACAAATAACACTTGCCACCGGCATTAGGCTGAAAGTCTTTGTCCTCAACCGGATCTAATAACTCGACCTCGCGCTTTTCCACGCTTGTTTCATAGGGCAGTGGATGCCTGCTATTTTTCCATGCTTCGTAAATTAGTTTGGTTGTTTTCATTCTGTCTCACCTCCCTCGCGCCAAACAGCAAAATGGCCATTTCCTGCTTGCCCTGCAGCAGGTCCCGCCGGATTGTTCGCTCATCCACGTCAAACCAGTCCGCTAGCTGCATGTTGTCGTAGGGCTGAACGCCGCCGCCCTCTCGCGGCAAGTCAAAGTACTTCGCCCGCAGCACGCTGTTTCGTCTCTCGCACCCGTACAGAATGCACAGCTGCCTGTGCTGCTCTAGCATGCGCTCCATGTGCTCCACAATGGCCGCTGTGACCGCTTTGTTTTGGGCGACGCTGTAGAGTGTCGCGTCCACTCTGTAGCGCCGCGCCTCAGCGTCCATGACTAGCGTGAGGTGCTCCAGTGCCGTGTCCGTGTAGATTTTCAGTGCGCGGTAGTTGTCCAGCGCCGCCGTCACGTTGTGAAAGTAGCGGCTCAGGTCAATCCCCCCGCGACCGTCCCCACCGAAATCGTCAATCATGCCTCGCCTCACTCTCTCTTTCCGTAGATCGCCAGTAACAAAATCGTGGCGCAAATAACAATCGTGATCTCTACTGCTGTGTTCATGTCTCGCCTCCGATCGCCACCCCCTGCAGCCTCAGGCAGTCGGCCATGTCTTCCGCCGTGCATCCGGCCATGGTGGCCAGCGCCGGGACCGTCATGCCGCGAAGATATAGCCGGTGGTAGTCCCGTGGCGTCTTCGGGTCAATCACCTTTGGCTTGGTGTTGATCGGCAGCTTCCGGGTCTTCCGCCATCCATAGACCCGCTGCGGGTTCATGCCAACCGCCTTGCCGATCTCGCTGTCGGACCAGCCGGCTCGATAAAACCGCATCCGCTGCTCCTCCTGCCGCAGCTTGTCCTTCTCCGCGTTCCGGGGCAGTCCCCACTTAAACCGCCAACCGCGGACCGTCTCAGCGTTCAGCCCCAGCTTGGCGGCGATCTCCTTGTCAGACAGCCCCTGCTTCCATGCCGCCATGCGCTGCGCTTCCTCCTGTTCAGATAGTCGCATCATTGTTCCTTTTCCTCCCGGTACTTCCGCAGGTCAATCACGCCGCATTTCTCGATGATTGGCACCAGCACCCGGTATGGGTAGATCTGTCTGCGGTTACTGTTGCGAGTGCCATAAGGCCTGCGGTAACGCAAAGACATGTCACTCTCGCATTTCAGGTCTCCTTCACTGTCAATATCCAGCGTGTACCACTCTTCTAACCACTTTGCGGCCTCTCGCAAAATAGCCACCTCATCATCATTTGGCTCTGGTTTAGGTGGCTCAGTGCTCCACTTAAGCTGTCCGGTCAGGCAGCCGAAAAGGGCTTGGGCGTCCTGTTTAAACGATGTTCTGTCTCCTCTTAAGTAGTAGGACATAACGTTGTACTCAGTCCCGTCAATCCAAATGCTGTTGCCGCGTTTCACTCCGAAGACCTCTGGCAATGTTTTACAATCATCAATTTTCATCTTTCTGTCCTCTCTTTATGGCTCCTAATGTTTCCCACAAATTCGCGTCCGCCGGAAGCGCCTCCACCTGCACGACAATTCCGGGCTGCTCGTCATAAACCTTAATCGTTGTTTCGCGGCATACCCGGCTGTCGTTCTCGAAG
>JALNVO010000181.1 GCA_023231365.1 Fibrobacteraceae bacterium
AAGGAACCCCGTATCAGCATCTTTAATTTCGGCGATAAAAGCCGGCTGGACATTTGCCGTAATGAGAGATTCCTTTTGGCATTGAAGCACTGCAATCAATGAGACAGAAAAATAATAGGCATCTTCACTGTGAAGGATCCACTTGGAATACGATTTTAATTTTATATAATGGCGGAGCGTATCTACATCTTTTACGAAATCTGCCCATGTACGCAGTTCGCCATTATCCGGACGATCGCTAAAGCAGACTACATCCGATGAATTTCTATGAGTTCGCCCCTGAAGAGAAACGGGCACATACACATTTTGCTTTAACTGGTATTTTTTCCTAATCATGAATTCTCCCGCTAATAGAATTCCCATTAAAATGTAAGAAATGAGCCCGTTGTACAACGACCAAATTAAATCGGATGCAAATGCCGTTCCAAAGGCGATAATCGCATTGACAAAGCAAAAGGCAACCCATACTAGGGTTACTTTTCTGCAATACGCTTCTACAAAAGCCAGAGAAGGAGATTTTGGCAAATTTTTCTCGGCGAGGCACGCAAACCGGAATACCATCGTGGGCGGAAACCGGAGCGTGTAAGCAAATGAGCCTCCGATAGCGAGGCTCATTGCTACTGGATAAAGCTTTAACGCAAAAATTTCTCCCGTAAACCATACGGCAACAAGCATAATGCCCAACCCCACAAAAAAAGCGAACGTTTTCAAACGTCCGTTTTTTTCACCTGGCTTCTTTTTAAAAGACAAGAAGTGGGCAGCGGCAATCGTCACCAACAAGATCGAGAGAATGCGCGGAGAGAGATGCCCAAAATAGATCCCGCAAAAAAATAGCGCAGGATAAGCCACGGAAAGAATGACAACGGAAGCTTTCCCCATTTGAAAACTCAAACCTGTTTATCGCGGAGCATACCATCAATGGCATCTACGACATCTTGTATCGTCTGCATCTTTTTTAAAAACTTCTGGATCCATATTCCGTGGAAGCATCGACTTGAGCTTAACGATCAAATCGACGGCATCGATTCTGTCCAGATTCAAGTCTTCATACAAGCGGGCTTTCGGGATGATTTTATTCTCATCCATTTCAAAATCTTCGGAAAGAACTTTTTTCAAGCGGTCAAAAATTTCCTGCTTTCCCATATTACAAATGATCCTTGGGCGCATTCGCTTCAATATAAGCAGCAAGGGCATTGATGGAGGCAAAATGTTTACGGGTTTCGGCATTAGCCACAGCAAAGCTCACACCAAACTTTTCTTTAATCGCGATGCCCAACTCAAGAGCATCTATGGAATCGAGGCCCAAACCCTTACCAAAAATAGGAGCATCATCTTTGATATCCGCCGGAGTAATATCTTCCAATTCCAAGGAACTTATAAGGACTTCCTTTAGACGAGTTTTCAAATCAGCCATAGAATCTCCCTATCAAAAAAAGCTTTATTTCCAGCAGAGCCAAAACAGCGTCCTAATCCATAAAAGGCTCATCGTGTATTATACCATTTAAAAGATAGAACAAATTTCAAGTTTATGCAAGATACAAAAACTTTATCTATATTGTTTAAAACAATTTAATTTTGCAACCAAAAGCCCCACGTGTTCGATTTCTACTTTAATGACAAGCTCGCTGCCGTAGACGCCAAATTTGAAGCACAAAAGATAGCTTTTGCCCCCCTATCATTCCAAGCCGACAAAGCGCTCCGCAATTTAGGAATTCTCGAAGAAATCGGCCATCATAAAAAGGATTCGACCATCAAGGATATCGCAACAAAGCTTTCTCTGTCGGAATACGGAGTCGGGGTTCTCGCAGAAATGGGACTCGGAATAGGCATTTTCAAGCTCATTCCTCAAAACGATGAAAAAGCACCCCTTTGCTACACGCTCGGGAAGGTGGGCTTTTTCCTCTTAAAAGATGAAATGACCAAAGTCAATCTGGATTTTTCAGAAGACGTCTGCTATAAGGGCGCAGAGAATTTGATCGATTTCATTAAAAATGGCAAGCCCGAAGGCTTGAAAGTTTTCGGCACATGGAAAACCATTTATGAAGGACTTTCCAAGCTTCCCGATCAGGCAAAAAAGAGTTGGTTCGGATTCGATCATTTCTACTCAGACTTGGCATTCCCGGAAGCGCTCCCGATCGTATTCAAGAACAAGCCCAAGGAGCTTTTCGACATCGGCGGAAATACAGCCAAGTGGGGGATTGCCTGCTGCAAATACAACCCGGACGTACATGTTTCCATTCTGGACTTACCGGGTCAGATATCCGTTGCCGAAGCGAATGCCGCAAAGGAAGGCCTTTCCCGCCGCATATCCACCAAACCGGTAAACGTGCTCGACCCGAACTCCAAGGTTCCCGAAGGCGCAAACGCAGTCTGGATGAGCCAATTTCTCGATTGTTTCTCCTTAAGCGAAATAACATCCATTCTCCAAAAAATCCGCGAGGCCGCGTCCGCAACTACGGATGTCTACGTTCTCGAACCGCTATGGGACAAGCAGCGATTTGAAGCCGCCGCTTACTCGCTCCAAGCGACATCACTCTATTTTACTTGTATGGCAAACGGCAACAGCAAGATGTACCGTTTTGAAGAACTCACGAATGCGGTTGAAGATGCTGGCTTTGAGCTCAAAGAAGCACACCACGACGTGGGTATCAATAGTTACTCCCTCCTACGCTTCCGTATAAAATAAAATGACCGTCTTTGTAAAATCATGGAGCGCTTGGTCGCCTGGGATAGAAACAAAAGAGGCGTGGCAAGCTTTTGCGCGCGGAGAAGTTGAATTGCAGGACTCTCCTCTCCAACCGGATCTGCCATTCGCTCCGACAATGTTTAAAAGACGGTTGAGCCAGCTTTCGCGCATGGCTATCCAAACCGGTTATGAAGTACTCGGGAAAAGCGCGCAAATCAAGATAACGTTCGCATCGGTCTACGGAGAAATCGCTCAACAACTGCACATTGCATTAAAATTGATTGAAACGCATCAAGTTTCACCAGCAGCGTTCAGCCTTTCCGTTTTCAACACCCCAGTTGCAGCACTCAGTATCCTCTCCAAGAACAAGGCCGGATACACAGCCATATTCCCCGGAGAAACGGCCTTCCGCGACGGGCTCATTGAAACCGTATCCACCATCAAATCGGGATCGGATGAAGAACGCATACTTATTTATGCCGATGAATATATCCCCGAAGAATACCGCAAAATAACGACGGCAAAGACAATGCCCTTTGCACTAGCGATACGGCTTTCAAAAAACCGGGAAGGCGATGCGATCGAGCTTTCTGACGATATTAATTCATACGCATCTCCGCTGGAATTTATAAAAAAATGTCTTTTAAAGAAATGACCGCCTATCAGCGCGTAAAATACATCTGGAGAATTATCGGCAAACTCTTCTCCTTTTTTGTATTTGGCCTGGGCTGCATTTTCATCGTCACATTCATCTTCCCTACCCTCTTCCTGTTGACGCTCGGATCGCGAAAAAGTTTCAAAAAATGGGGCCGGATCGCCGTTACGAAATCCTTTGCTCTTTTTGTCTGGTTTATGCAAAAAATTCGCGGGATCACTTTCGATGTAAAAGGCAAAGAAAAACTCGTAGGGCTCCGTTCTAAAGTTATCGTGGCAAACCACCCATCGCTACTGGATGTCGTGATGCTCATAAGCATCATTCCGAACGCAGATTGTTTGGTCAAGGCATCTCTCGGCAAGCGGAACTTGATGCGAGGAGTCGTGAACCGTCTATATATCCCGAACTCCGAAGATTTTAACGACATTCTACGCGAAAGCGCCGAATCAATGGCGCATGGAAATTGCTTTATCATTTTTCCAGAAGGCACTCGCACACGCCCCGGAAAACCTTTTCAATTTAAGAAAGGGGCTGCCCGCATAGCACTTAACGCCAAGCGCGACATCGTTCCCATTTACTTTGGTGGGAATGAAAAAATCGGGCTCCGCAAATATGACAGAATGCTGAGCTTTAATCCCACGGCTCGGTATCATTATAATTTGGAAGTCCTCGACACAATTCGCATTAGTGCCTATGAAAACTTGTCGCAGACAAAAACGGCCACAGTTCTTACAGAAGATATGCGAAAACTTTTCGAAGACAGGAAAAGACGGGACCTATAAAGAATAGGATACCTCCATTTACCCCGGTCATCGTTGAAAAGTTATTCTTTTGCTTTTTTAACAGCAGCCATTGCCGCCGTTACAAAACTTCCTACGTCAGCAAGATTTGTTGGAAGAATCATCGTATTATTTTGTTTTGCTAACTGCCCAAATTGTGTAATATATTGCTCCGCTACTTTTAATTGAACGGCTTCAAAACCACCCGGAAGTTTAATTGATTCTGCAACTTTTTGAAGGCCCTCAGAAGTTGCTTTTGCAACAAGTAAAATAGCAGCAGATTGACCTTCTGCCTCATTAATGTGTTGTTGTTTTTTTGCTTCAGAGGCTTTAATGATCTGCTGCTTTTCTCCTTCTGCATTATTAATTGCAGCGTCCCTAGTTCCCTCAGACTGAAGAACCAACGCTCTTTTTTCACGTTCAGCGCGCATCTGTTTTTCCATTGCAGCTAAAACATCTTGTGGTGGGGTAATATTCTTTATTTCGTATCTGAAAACTTTAACACCCCAAGATTCACTTGCCTTATCGAGTTCTGCCACAATTGAAAGATTGATATGTGAGCGTTCTTCAAACGAACGATCCAGTTCAATTTTTCCTATTTCAGAACGAAGCGTTGTTTGTGCAAGTTGAGTGATTGCAAAAACAAGATTAGAAATACCGTAAGAGGCTTTTTGAGGATCCAATATTTTATAATATAAAACTCCATCCACAGCAACTTGAACGTTATCTTTTGTTATACAAATTTGTTCTGCAATATCTAAAGCAGATTCTTTCAGATTATGCCTATATCGAATAGCATCAATGAAAGGGAAAAGTATATGAAATCCAGCATTTAATGTAGAATGATAGCGACCAAGTCGCTCCACCACATACGCACTCTGCTGAGGAACAATTACCGCCGTTTTTGCGATAACAACAATTACTGTAATAGCTAATATAATGGCAACAACAATAGCTCCCATATAATTCTCCTTTTTTATTTTTTTTGAACGATAAACTTTAATCCATCTCTTGATACAATTCTACATTCCGTATTAGATGGTAGATCGGTGTCACCACCATTACAACCTGTCCACCCTGTACCTCTGAGTTCTATCTTGCCCTCTTCGCCAACGGGAATAGATTCTAAAGTTCGAGCAATTTCTCCAGTAAATTCAGAATCATCAACTTGTGCATTTTTCTTATTAATGAATTTCAAACATTTCTTTCGGAATAGCAGAACAAAAAGAATGAAGGAAACAGAAAACAGAATAAGTTGAATCACAAGGGAATCCACAAAATAACTCACAACTCCTACTAGAATTGCGGCAAGGCCAATGAAAATTAAATAAAAACCACTAGGAGTCATAATTTCGGCTAAACACATGAGAATTCCAAATATTACCCATATCCACCAATAAACATGCATAATTCGCTCCTTGTCGTCCACTTAAATAGCCATAATCCAATAATAGCTAATATACATACCGGCATCTTATTAGATAGATGATATTTTCCCATTTCCATAATA
>JALNVO010000182.1 GCA_023231365.1 Fibrobacteraceae bacterium
ACAGGGATCATTCTCACTAAGGAGCAAGCTCCTAAGTGTTCATGTTTCCTACTCCTTTCGCACACGCATCTATGAAGGATCAGAGTCACTAAGCGCTAAAGCGCCAAGTGACTCTGTTTCTTGTTCGGTTCTTGACAATTTCACTTCACCAAAGCAATTTTTAGAGATACCCTTACTTGTGTTTCGGTGGCTTTTGGTGCTTCGAAACGAGATTATCGAAATCTTTGCATGTCATTGCTTCAAGGCGATTACCAATTGCGATGCTTCTTGTGCGGGAGTTTCCTTTCCTTTCCGGAATGCGGAAGCAATAAGAATAGATATTGCCGACATCTGTGGGGATGGATAGCTTGAAGATGCGTATGCGGTCTGAATCTTTAGGATAGACTTCAAAATAATCGTACTTATTGGGAATTTTATTTAATCTGGCACTTTGGTCAAAATTGATTTCATTAACAATTGGACCAGAAATATCAACCGGAAGCGTATTTGGAAAGCGGAGCTCCAATAGATCTCCCGTGTGTACGATGGACGCATCTTTGGGATTGATGAGGTAGCGCTGTTGCGGAATGTTTTTATATGATTGGAAGTGAACGACGCGTACTCCGCAGAGTTCTCTCATATCAGGTTGCTCTACAAAATTGATTTCCCTGCATGCTGGTGGCATATTTGTAGGGATTTCCAAATTTTCGCCTTTCACAGTAGTCCCTCCGCATCCGGCGAACAGGAATAGAGAAAGACACCCTATAAACAGCATAATTTTAGGTTTCATGGCATTAAATATACTCTCAAGCTTTGCGAGTCGGTCTAGTTTTAGTTATTTTTGGAGCGCTTTTAGGAGAAAAAATATCCAATGGATATATATAGTTGGAATGTGAACGGAATCCGTTCGGCGGCGAAAAAAGGTTTTGGTGATTGGTTCTTCAAGACCAAGCCAGACTTGCTGTGCATTCAAGAAACTAGAGCTGAAGTTAACCAAGTGCCGGAGGAACTTCAGGCGCCCGAGGGTTATTTTTCCTATTGGAATGCTTGTAAGAAGAAAAAGGGTTATAGCGGAGTTGCTGTTTTCAGCCAGATAGAACCTGATGCTGTAGAATATGGCTTTGGTGTCGATGAATTTGACGAAGAGGGACGGGTTATCCAACTCGTTTTCCCAGACTGGGTTCTCAATTCCATTTATTTCCCAAATGGTGGCCAGGGGGAAGACCGGATTGATTACAAGCTTCGCTTCTATGATGCTTTTTTGGATAATTCTTTGGGCTGGCTCAAGCGTGGCAAGCACGTGATTACCGTGGGAGATTACAATACTTGCCATACGGAAATGGATATTGCGCGTCCAAAGGAAAATGAAAATATTAGCGGTTTTTTGCCTGTAGAACGCGCTTGGATAGATAAGTACATTGCGGCAGGCTTTGTGGATTCATTCCGCCATTTGCACCCGAATTTGACGAACGCCTATTCTTGGTGGTCTAATCGGATGATGGCCCGTGCCCGCAACGTAGGGTGGCGCATCGATTATGCTTTTGTGGATGCGGGAATTATTGGCAACGTCATTGATTCCCGGATTCATCCGGATGTGCAGGGTTCCGATCATTGCCCGATCAGTTTGGAAGTAGAACTTCCGTTCCCGCCGGTTGCTTTGAAAAAGGAATAGAGCTTTTGTTAGATAAATTAAAAGGACCTCGTAAAGAGGTCCTTTTAAATAATGAAGGCTTTTGAGCAGTTTTTTTATGCGCCGAGGATGCGTGAAATATTGTCGCTGATGAGCGGAATAATACCCGAGAAGATGACTCCTAGAGAAAGAAGCAGTACGCAAATTTTCTGGCGTACATTAAGGCATATCGGAGCAAGTTCCGGATTTGCTGGATCCACCCAGGCGCTCTTGATGAGTTGGATGTAGTAGTAGAGGGCGATTACGTTATTGATGGCAGCAAATGTGATAAGGGCGTAGGCTTTGGAATTCGCCGCGCTTTCGAAGAGGAAAAATTTACCGATGAAACCTGCGAGAGGAGGGATGCCTGCAAGGCTGAATGCGGCGATGGCAATTGCTACGGCAAGGCTAGGATTTTCCTTAGAGAGGCCGGCGAGCGATGAAAATTTTTCCGGGCGCTTGTGGCCGATGATTCCGAAGACGAAGAAAGCGAGGTAATTGGCAAATGTGTACGCGATGAGATAGAAGATGACTGCCGTTTTGGCGATGGCTTCGGGTCCGATGAGGGCGACCAATATGTAACCCGCCTGTGAAATAGAACTGTACGCCATGAAGCGGCGCAGCCTGCTTTGCTTGAGGGCTCCCAAGTTTCCCGCGAGAATGGTGACTGCGGCCAATATGGAAATGAGAGGGATTAATTTGTTGTGAATATTTGCGAAAGGGCCGTAGACAAGCACTAGGAGGAATGCAATGGCGATAGTTTTGCTTGTTACGGCGAGCACTGCCGTAACAGGGGTTGGGGCGCCTTCGTAAACATCGGGTGCCCAAGTATGGAAGGGAAATAGCGTGAGCTTGAATCCGATTCCACAGAAGAGGAAGAGCACCGAAATCCAGAGGAGAGGAGAAAGCGGGGCGATTTCGACGGCTTTGGCGATAATGCTAAATTGCAGAGAGCCTGCAAATCCATAGAGATAGCTTAGTCCAAAAAGTTCAAATGCCGTGGCAACGCTTCCCATAAGGATGTACTTGGTTCCCGCTTCGGTGCCTTGCGGGTCGGCTTTGTTCCAAGCGGTGAGCGCATACATTGGGAGCGTGGCGAGTTCGAGCCCTAAGAACAAAGTAAGTAAGTCGGTCGCGGAAACTACGGTAACTCCGCCGAAAGTCGCTGCGGCGATGGAAACAGAAAATTCTGGAAACTGGTGGAGTGGTGGTTTTCCGTCGGCGGAATGGTCGAAGTAATCTTTCGCAAAGAGAAGTCCTAAAAATGCGCCTAGCACGAGCACTTCTCTTAAGAGGACGCCAAAGCTATCAATTTTCCAAGTGGAGAGATATGTTTGTTCTGCACCCAATAGAAGCATGTTCAGAAGGACGAAGAGGGCGCCGAAGAATATTGTCGAAAAGAAGAAGGGAAAGCGCCGCTTGGTGGGAAAGCAGAGGTGAAGCGTTATCGCAACAAAGGGAAACGCCAAAAGCAGAATATCGGGAATAAGGAAGTTCGTCAAAGTCTTACCTCATAAAATTGGCGTAAATGGGGGCAATTGCCGTATCAAGAAAGTTTGAAATCCAGCTTGGAAAAAGTCCGATTCCGAAAAGGCAAACCGTGATTACGACAAGGGCTGTCTTCTCGATGAAATCGGCATCCGACAGCTCTTTGAAATGAGCGTTGGTCAGAGGGCCATGTAGCATCCGGTTAGCCGTTTGCAGGATATAGACTGCGGTTACGGTAATTGAGAGAATGCCGATGATAGTCACAACGCGCAAATGTGGAATTGGGGATTGGAAGCTTCCGATGAAAATTGTCGATTCAGCGATGAACCCAGAGAGGCCTGGGAGACCTAAACCGGCAAAGCCCGCGATGACGAAACTTACGCCGAGGAACGGCATAATTCTCATCAAGCCGCCCATCTCGTAGATGTTACGCGTGTGGGTGCGACTATAGATCATGCCTATGGATGCGAAGAATAGCCCGGTGAGGAAACCGTGCGAAAGCATCTGGAGTGCCGCACCTCGGAAGGCGAGTGGTGTTGCTGCGGCAAGTCCTAAAAAGATGAGACCCAAGTGTGAAATGGAGCTGTATGCGGTGATGTACTTGAGGTCTTTGTGGCGGATGGCGATGAAGCATGCTATGGCGACATTGAAGATGACCAAGTAGGCTATGTAGGGAAGGTATATTTTTGCAGCTTCAGGCATTAAATAAATGGCCACGCGGAGACACGCGAACGGACCCATTTTCATCATCACGCCCGCGGCGAGCATTGAAACTGCCGTTGGCGCAGAGGAGTGGCCATCCGGAGACCAGAAATGGAATGGGAATAGCGAACCCGAAACGGCGAAGCCCATAAAAAGGAGCGGAAATGCCCACATCTGGAAGTGCATCGGAAGTTTGACATCGGCAAGGGAAAGGATGTTCCAAGTGATGGATCCGCTTTCAATGTAGATGCCGAAGAGCGAAGCTAAAACCATCGCAGAGCCGAGTGCAAGGGTGAGCGTCAGCTTTTTGCCTCCATAATCTTTGTTGCCCGTGCCCCAGCCGGCTATCATCAAGTACATACAAAGCGCTTCCATTTCATAGAACACAAAGAACAGGACAAGGTCAAAACTCATGAATACGCCGTAGACGCCGGAGCCGAGAATCTGCATCAGCGCAAAGAAATCCTTTTCCTTGGTGTCTATTTTCCAACTCGCGAGCATTCCGGTAAAAACGATGACAGAGGTAAGAAATACGAGAAGAATGCCGAGAGCGTCGGCGCCGACAATGTAATGGGCGTTGATGAATGAGAGCCAGTTGATGTCTGTGAGGTATTGGACGAAAGGCTTGTTGCCCGTGGGAAGCCCGAGAGGCATTGTAAGTTGAAACGTGCGGAATACGAGCCCTGCGGAGATCAGTAGCTCAAGTCCTGCAGACGCTAAGTGAATCCGCTTGATCGCGACTGTATGTGTACGAGGAATAGGTACAGTGATGAGAACCGTGAGAAGCGGGATGAGCCAGATTAGATTAAAAAGGAAAGTGCATAACATATTGCAAAACCTTTATACTGGGAGAGCGCCCAAATAACGCCAGAGGATAACGCCGACGATGAGCGTTCCAATGTAAATGGAAAGATAACCCGACTGAAGTTCGCGGACAAGTACGCCCGCCATTTGGAGAATTCCGGTGACGGCTTTTATAAGCCCGCCGATAATATAATCGTCAAAGGCCTTGGCGAACCCGGCGACGCCTCTAAAGATGAATTGCCGCACGAATGCATAATAGCCTTCATCAAAGTAGAACTTGTGGTAGACTATCTTATAGATTTTGCTGCGGTTGGTTTCGTCAAGGGCCCGTGCGATATTTGCCTTGGGGCTTGCATAAAGTAACCAGGCGAGGAAAATGCCGACAATGCCGACGGCACTTGCAAGGTAGGGGATGTATTCTGCGTAGCCTGCGAATTCAGTGGAAAGCTCGGTTACAGCGGCACCGGATTCAAAGTTGCGGGCAAAGAGGTCCTTACAGAGAAATCCGCTTGCGAGCGAAGGAACGGCGAGAATTACAATTGGAAGGGTCATTGCCAAATCTTCATGCGCGTGCGCAACGCCTTCGCTCCGGGCCTTGCCGTGGAAAGCGAGGAAGAACAGACGGAACATGTAAAATGCGGTAATTGCGCTGGTAAAAAAGCCGACTGCAAAAATGTAGGGGTGACCGTGGAGGAGTGCTGTAGATAGTATTTCGTCCTTGGAGAAAAATCCGGAGAATGGGGGAATACCCGAAATGGATAGGCAAGCGATGAGGGCTGCGGCATAAGTCCAGGGCATTTTCTTGCCGAGCCCGCCCATTTTGTCGAGATCATTTGTTTCTACTTGATGAATCAATGAGCCGGCAACGAGGAATAGCATGCATTTGAAGAATGCATGGTTGAAAACGTGGAAAGATGCTGCTGCCGTTGCAGAAACACCAAGTGCGAACATCATATAGCCGAGCTGGCTCAG
>JALNVO010000183.1 GCA_023231365.1 Fibrobacteraceae bacterium
GGAGTCTTGGAGTTCGCGAGAGCGTATAAAGTATCAGAGCCTTCTAAAAAGAACGCGCCATCAATGATGGGGACATTCGTCCTGGGGTACGCCCAAAGAAGCACGCGGAATCCGGAATCCAAAGGAGATCCCCACTTGGCAATTTCATAATCCTTGGAAAGTGCCAACGCAGAAAAGTTTTCTCCTGAACGGGATATATTGACACGGCAATGTTCCTCGTAATAATTGAGGAATTCCTCCCGCGGAAGTTCCTTGCTACAGCCGATAAATGCGGCAGCAACGCTAAAAGCGACAAAAGCTCCCCGAGCGAAATTCACCGGAATCTCTCATTTAAATAGCGTGAAAATTCATCGGTCAGATCAGCTGCAGAACCTTCGCCATACACGATGCTCCCGTTGCTCGAAGCAAAGACAACATCCAAGCCTTTATCTTGGGCGAAGTCAGCCATTGCCGCATTGATCTTCTGATAGACAATCTGCAATTTTTCCGTGCGGAGCGATGCGAGTTTGTTCGCGGATGCCTGTTCAAAGCGGCCAAGCTCTTCTATGCGCCGCGTTTCTTCCTCTTTCATCGCCTTCTTTTGCGGGATCGAAGCCTGTTCATATTTGGCGTTCATCCGGATCTCGAAGGCTTTCAAGGAATCCTCTATCTGCTGGTGGCTCGCATTCCATTTCTTTTCTTCCACCTTAATTTCTTCCAAAGCCCGCTGGGACTCAATAAAAGAATTGAGCATCTTTTCCGTATTCACATACCCGTAACGGACTCTTGTATGTTCCGAATATCCCAAAAAGCAGAGCCCCGCCACAGAAAGAACGAGGGAAAGCAACGCGAAAATTCGCAAAATTTTACTCATTTAAATGCTCCATATATTGCAAGAAAGCTTCCGTCTTATCCGCCTTTTTCCCGGAACCCAAGACGACCGTATTATTAGAAGAACCGAAAAGCACGGGAATGCCATCCTTTTTTGAAAAAAAAACCGCAGTAGAATTGAAGGAATCCAGGGCTTCCGCCACCTCAGCCTGCGCAAAACGACTCGTGGAATCCAGAAGCTTGTGGCGGTATACGTTGCTCTCCAAATTCAAAAGAGAAAGAAGCTCTTCGCCCTTAGCCCTATGCTCGGAAACCGTATCCATAAGGTGCGCAAGAGAATCATCGAAAGTCTTCATCTTCACCTTTATCGCCTGATCTCTCATCTCCACCATTTTATTCGCATCCAGCAATGGTTGATAGGACTGAAGACAGCGCTCCGTATCTATAAAATAGGGACCTTTCTGCGACAAAAACGCAGAATATGCCGCCGCAAAGCAAAATAGCAGAGAAAACGCCAAAGAAAAGCCAATTAGTTTTCGCATAAATCTCTCATCCAAAAATTTCCATAAAAAATCTATACCCCAAAATAGTTAAAATTATTTAAATGGATCAGTCCATTTAAATAATTTAGCAATCAGTAGTATACAATACAGATAGAGGATCTATCCATAAAACAAAACGTTTCCTTTCCCAAAAATTCTTTCTAATTTTGAATTAATTTCTACAGGACGACGCAATGCATAAAATATTCTACCTGATTCTCGGAGCTGTACTTCTCTTTTCCGCCTGTATCCAAGATGCCGATGAAGACAACGTTCCCGTCCGCTATACGGTACTTGTGCGCGACGGTCGCACGGGAGAAGCCGTTTCCGGAGCTTCCGTGGAACTCACGGGAGAAGATACCGTCTCGCGCACGCTTTCCACAAACAACAACGGCAAAGTAGTATTCCCCGCTATAAAAAGCTATGTGAACCAAGTTATCGTCTCCAAAAGCGGCTACGTGCCAACCGATACGGTAGATGTCATTTCATCCGTGGATTCGACAACATCTGTTCTTTTGCGCACTCTGAATCTAGTTCTACTTCCCAAGGGCTATTCCAGCTCCGATACCGGAAAAATCTACTCCTACACAGTGACTATCCTCGACAAAAATACAATGTCGGGAATTTCGGGAGCCTCCGTCTCCGTCACATCGGGATCCACCGAATTTTCCGCAGTCAAAACCAGTTCTAGCGGACGCGCCGTCCTAGACAGCCTTCCTTCCAAGCAGAATTTGTTCAGCATTTCGGCATCGGGCTACATTCCCATAGATACGCTTGTCATTGCAGATACGACCTCCAACGATCACTACATCCTCCAAACACTGAAAGTCCTGCTTTCCCCGGCGGTTTCTAAGTGAATTCCATTTTAAAATTGGAACGAGCTCCCGAAGGCCGCATACTCAGACTTATCCCCAAAGACGCCATGAGGCGATTTTCGGTGCTCCCCCTTGCTGTAAATGAAGAATCCCGCGAGCTTTCGCTCGCGATGGTCGATACTGAAGATTTCGAGCTCATCTCCGATATACAAGCCGCAACAGGACTCTTTGTAAAGCCCGCCAAAGCAACTCAGGAAAAAATCGACGAATGGATCGACGCATTCACCGAAGGTGAGGGCAGCGCGGCAACATTCAACGTACAGAACTCCTCCAAATCGCTTTCTCCGGCAACGCGCCTCGTCAACGAACTCTTGTCCGAAGCCATGCACAGCGGCGTTTCCGACATTCACTTCGAACCCGGCGAAAGGGACTTCATCGTGCGATTCCGCAAGGACGGAGTTCTCTCCATAATGCGCAAACTCCCCGTGCGCACCATTTCAGAAACGATTTCGCGCATCAAAATCATGGCAAAGATGGACATAGCCGAGCATAGGCGCCCTCAAGACGGGAGAATCCACTTTAACGACGGAAGTCGCGAGGTCGACGTCCGCGTATCCGCCCTCCCGACGGACTACGGTCAAAAGATGGTGCTCCGTTTGCTAGACCGGGGAACGATCATTCACGAGTTGGGTTCTCTAGGAATGCAGCCCCGCCACATAGCACTCGCAAAGAAAGAAATCCACAAGCCCTACGGAATGTTCCTCATTACCGGTCCCACGGGATCTGGCAAGACAACAACACTTTATACACTATTGCAAATGGTCCGCAGCCCGGAATTGAACATTTCGACAATTGAAGAACCCATTGAATACAAAATCCCAGGCATCATCCAGACCGCAGTAAACTCCAAAATCGGCCTCACCTTTGCAAACGTGCTCCGCACGCTTCTGCGGCAAGATCCGGACGTAATCATGGTCGGCGAAATCCGCGACAGGGAAACAGCGGAACTCGCAATACAAGCAGCACTCACAGGGCACCTCGTATTTTCCACTCTGCATACAAACGACGCTCCTTCCGCAATCGTTCGGCTTGTTGATATGGGAATAGAGCCTTTTCTCGTCGCCTCCGCGCTAAACTTCGTAATGGCCCAGCGGCTAGTGAGAAGAATCTGTCCCAAATGCGGCGGGCACGATTCCGCCAATTGCGTCCATTGCGGAGGCCTCGGATACCGCGGGCGCTTAGGTCTATATGAAATGATGCCCGTTTCGGAATCCATCCGCGAACTGATACATTCCAAAGCACCTCTCGCCGAAGTCCGCAAAAAAGCAAAAGAAGAAGGGATGACATCGCTTTTGGAAGACGGAAGAGAAAAAGTAACCCTCGGGCTTACAACCGAATCTGAAATAGCCTCCGAAGCAATGACATGAGAGCAACAATGCATACAAACTTATCAGCAATCAAAATTCTAGGTACTGTCTTATTATTTGTACTGTCCTTAAGTACGTCAACTTTTGCCGAAGAACAAGAGGTCGCACTCCCCATTCCCGATTCTCTTATTGTCAAAAACCTGAACGTTAAAAATTCAGAGATCCGCGATCTATTGCAGGGCTTCGCCGTGCAATACGGGCTAAACCTGTTCCTAGCCCCGGATGTCAAAGGCCCCGTAACGGTAAACTTTAACAACCAGCCGCTCAAAGAAGCTCTCCGCATACTCCTCTCGAGTAACGGCTACGAATACACAGTAGACAGCGGCGTCATCAAGGTAAAAAAGATCACCCCCAAAGAACCGCCTCCGCCGAAAATTCCCGAAAAGAGATTTTTAGTGGAATGGAAGGACAACAAGCTTTCCTTGGACATTGAAGACTCTCCAATAGACAAAGTTGTACGAGAGATCGTCTCAAAGACAAACAAGAATATTGTCATCGATCCCGACCAAAAATCCAACGTAACGTTATTTTTCAAGCAGCTTCCTTTCGACAAGGCCGTAGCACTCATTGCAGACAACGCCAATTTAGAGGCCCGTGACGAAGATGGAGTACTCGCGCTCCGCAGACCTACGTGGAATATGGGCAATAATGGAGATCCTAAAGGAAATGCGGGCAATTTCCGCGTAAGGCTCACTCAAGATTCCCTCGTAAGCGTAGACGCAATGGACGCCCCCCTATCGCAACTCATCGGAGAAGTTCTCTCCCAAGCCAAGCTCAACACAATGGTGTACGGCAAGTTAGACGGGACAATAACCGCTCACTTCACATCCATCCCCGTGCGCGAAGCCCTAAAATATCTGTTCCGCGGAACGACCTACACCTTTTGGGAAAGAGACCACGTTTATTTCATAGGCCCGCACGAAATGCAGACATCCGACAATTCACTTTTGATACGCCTCAAACATTTGCGAGCCGAAGACGTAATAAAACTCTTGCCGACGACTCTCACCAAATCCACACAAATTCAAGTGGTAAAATCGCAAAACGCCCTTATGGCAGTAGGATCTTACGACATCCTTGATGCCATCTCGCAATATGTGGACAAAATGGATTTGCCCGTGCCGCAAATTCTAATCGAAGTCCTCGTAGTCGATCTCGATATGGAAAAAGGACATAGCCACGGGCTGAACATGCTCTTCGGCAACGCCGCAAAAAACCAAGGCACAGAGTCGATCTACCCATCCATCGACCAAACGTTAAACACAAAACAAACCCAAAGCATCATCAATGGCATAGGTCTCGGCGAAATCATAAAAGTACCTAAAAACTTTGTCACCAAAATAACAGCCATGGAACAGGAAAAGATGCTCGACGTAAAAGCGCGTTCCCAAATAGCTACGCTCAATGGAGAAACCGCCGTACTCACGATCGGGCAAACGCAATACTTCATGCTCACTTCTGAAGTAGATTACAACCAAGGCGAATCCGTCACGGCCAAAACAACACAGCGATTCGAGCAGATTGAAGCCAATTCGAATATCACCGTCACTCCATACGTCACCGGTGAGGGCGAAATCACATGCGAAATTATACCCGATTTTTCTGAACCGGAAGGCTCATTCAGTTCCACGACCATGCCCACGCTCAACAAGCGCTACGTAAAATCATCCGTGCGCCTGCGCAATGGAGAAACAATAGTCCTCGGCGGAATGGTCAAGGAATCGGAAAACGACGTGCATAAACAAGTACCCTTCTTCGGGTCCATCCCCATCATCGGATGGCTATTCAAAAATGTGGAACATGTAAAAAGCAAAAGTCAACTCCTGATATTCGTAACCCCGCACATTTACTATGGAGCCGACGCAAGCGTCGATGTCGAAGAAGAAATAGAAACGCAAGTCGATCCCAAGAAATTTAAAAAGGATAAAGGGAAATAACCACCCGCGAGCCCGGAGGGCGAAGCAGCGGCAATCCCCCGCACGGGACAAGGCGGAGCCGATGTCCCAGAGACGAA
>JALNVO010000184.1 GCA_023231365.1 Fibrobacteraceae bacterium
ATCCACAATTCGGATGAAAAAGAAAAGGCTCCTGCGGTTATCGATGTTTCTGGTCAATATGCAGTTTTGGTGCGTCCGGCACGTGAATCCATAGAACGGGTAAAGCCCCCTATAGAGGATGTAAAAAAATGGCTTTTTTCTTCGGGTGTAAGCACAGAAGACGAGGCAAGGCTTCTGGATTCATGGAAAAAGAGCATTGATGATGTGGTTCGCGTTATTGACGAGGGTGATAAAAATGGAACTGTGACTTATCGCGTGGTCATAGGGCCTAAAAGCCGTCCCTTTTGTACTTTTATGAGCGATGACAATTACATCACTCGCGAGCAAATTCGCAATCATGCGGAAATTCTCCCTCCTTATGTGCTAGGATGCGATTGCCGTTTGGTCCCCAAATTGCCTTGGGAGAATCCGGGCAAGGCGGGCTGGAAGGCGCTTATCCCGGAAAATGGGGTGTATCATGTTCCCGACTGGAGACACATTGCGTAAGACATTACTTCTCTGTTCCTTCGCCGCTGCGGGCGCTTTTGCTTCCGGTTCGGCTATCATCACCCTGGAAATGCCCGTTGGAGCGCGTCAGCTCGGTATGGGCGAAACGGGTGTAGCTATTGCAGACGATGCTTCTGCTTTGTATTACAACCCGGCAGGGCTTGCTTTCGGGCCTTTGGCAAATGAATGGGAGCTTTCCTATTCTCAGGAATCCAAGAACGTCCCTGCTTTTACAAAGCTTGCTGCGAAGACTCGTGCAGGTTTTTTTGATAAGAGCGAAATTTGGGCGGGTACCTGTGCGGGCCTCATGCATTATGACGGCGAGCACTGGACCGATTACCATTTGGTTACCTTGGAAGGCAAGGAAAAAATCCGCGATGTCGTCCGCGTTTTTGCGGGTACGGAATCCGGGTTGGATGAATATACGCGCAGAGTCAAAAAGTTCAATGATGTGGAAAATGAAGTCGATGAATCTTATTTGCGCGATGTGAAAATTCCGTGGAATTTGGTGGTAAATGATACGGTGACGGCTTTGCTCTACGAAGCCCGCACAGAGAAACTCTGGGTGGGGACGCCGCACGGACTTTTCCGCTTTGATGGAAAGGCTTGGAAAAATTATTCGTCGGAAATCGGTACTCCGAGAGTCACTGCGTTAGCTAACCAAGGTGCCACTTTATGGATTGGTACGGATAATGGTTTGTTCTCTTATCGCAACGGAGTCGTGGAACAGAAAGGCAAGGTCCTCCCGAGTCAGAAGGTAACGGCTCTTGCCTGGTCGGAATCTCGCGGCGAACTTTATGTGGCTTTGGATAATGCAGGTATTGCCCGTCTCGTTCCAAAGAAGGGATCCAATTCCAAGGACCGCTGGAGCCTGTTCAATGAAGAGGATGGCATTATGGATTTGCATGCCCGTGCTCTTGTCGTCGATTCCTCGGGACATATTTGGACTGCTCACGATGGCGGGCTTTCTCACTTTAATCTCCGCAAGTGGGAACAAGTTAAATTTGAAAAAAATGTTGTACATGATCTTTCCGTTGCAAAGGACGGTGCTATTTGGATTGCTACGGATAAGGGCGTGTGGCGCCATCTTCCAGATTATGCTACCGCATCTGGTAAAAAGGCTGAATTGGAGCGGAGTCCAGAAGAGCGCGGCAAGGCTCAGGAAGAAGACGAATGGGAACATTTTCATTCGGGTAATGGACTTTCCAGCAATCGTGTGTGGGCCGTGCTTCCACAGGCGAACGATGTTTGGTTCAGCACTGGAGCTGGAGTGGAACGTTACAAGGATGCGGATTATCAGCTCTCCTTTTTCTATGAGAAACTTCTCCCCGTATTGAATATTCCGGATCTTTATCATCTCTTTGCCGGTATGACGCTTCCTCTTGCTGAATGGGGAACTTTGGGCTTCTTTGTAAATTTCGTTTCTTTTGGTGAAACCGTTGTCTCTACGGAGGATGAAGGAAATTCCTCGGCGAACAGTTCTGAAATCGTCGGAGGATTCAGTTATGGAACGAAGCTCACACAAAAGACTTCTCTCGGTCTTTCCGTCAAGTTCTTTTATTCTGATTTGAGCTCTGGAGCGTCATCGGATGGCGCAGAGGCTACGACATTCAGCTATGCGTTCGATGTGGGCGTTTTGGGCCATGACGTGCTCGTAAAGGATTTGAGTGCCGCTTTGGTTCTCGCAAATATTGGTCCGAGTATTTATTATACGGATAAGTCGGATCAGGATCCAATTCCTTTGACATGGCGCCTGGGGCTTTCTTATGAGCTCTTGAATTCTGTCGATAACCGTTTGATATTTGCGGCGGACTATAACCGGGAAGCTGTTTACGATAATAGCAAGGGAGAACCGGAACCGTTCTATACGGCAATGTGGAAGTCCATCATTAATCCGGATCTCGGAGGGAACGGAGCTGCCAAGGCGAAGAACTCTCTCTTGCAAGGTGTGTTCAATGTAGGTGCTGAATACACCTATTCCAACACGGTTGCAGTCCGCTTAGGTTATCTCTATGATAAGACGGGCAAGCGCCAGGAAGTGGATTTGGGCTTAGGCGTAATGCTTTCTGACGTGCTTCAGTTCGACATCGCGACCATCAAGGATGTGGGTGATAATGAAGGCGTGCGCGACGGTCAGATGCGCTTTGGCATGATCTTCAAGTTCTAAGCTATGCCGTTGAATTATCAGCGTGAACTTTCCGATATTATTCGGCAATTGTCGCATACGGGAAAAGTTCCCTCTCTCCTTCTTCATTGTTGCTGTGCCCCGTGTTCAAGCTATGTACTTGAATATCTTTCAGAATACTTTAAGATAACGACTTTTTATTATAATCCGAATATCTACCCGGCAGAAGAATATGCGCACCGCGTATCGGAATTGAAGCGCTTTGTCGCAGAATTTCATACAAAGAATCCGGTGAGTTTTGTGGAAGGAACTTATGAGCCGGAACGTTATTATGCAGCGGTAAAGGGCTTGGAAAAAGAGCCTGAGGGTGGTGCACGTTGTTACAAATGCTTTGAACTTCGGTTGGAAGAGGCTGCAAAATTCGCTAAGAATATAAATGCAGATTATTTTACGACAACGCTGACGATCAGTCCGGTGAAAGATGCCGAAGTCCTCAACAAGCTCGGCGAGGAGGTCGGGGCCAAATATGGCATTAGACATTTACCATCCAATTTTAAGCGCAAGGGCGGCTATCAGCGATCCATAGAACTTTCTCACGAATACGGTCTTTACCGCCAGAACTTCTGCGGTTGTGTGTATTCAAAGGAAGAGCGCGAACGCTTCGACAAGATGAAATCGGAAGGGCAAAAAGACTCTTATCCGAAAGCAGAAACGTGAGTATTGCTGCGAGTGGATTCAGAGATCTGTTTTGAGTCGATTGTATTCCTGAATTTAGAGCTTATCTGCAAATAGCAATTCGCTCTGCGACCGGTTCAAATACTGCGCTGCTTCAGGCTCACTTGTCGCTGTTCGCTTCATAGCCCAGCCGATTTTTTGAGGAAGAAAAAAATTTCTGGGAGTAAGGGCCTTTCTAAATTAGCGCTTCGATACTTCGCTGATTTCGATATGTATCATTCTGTTGGTGCCGTACTATTGCTTTGGAAGGACGGATTTCTGTTTTTTTGCGACAGAATATTCTAACTACGGTGACGAGTTATTAGCAATTTTTGCGGTGTTAGGTTGTTCCATCCTTATCCCTCGTTGCCTCCTACGGGATTGCCGCTGGCATCGCTCCAACCGGAGGGGAGGCTGATGACTTCAGAAACGGGTGGGAAGTTTCGGCGAACCTGCGCCCGAAGTGGTGGAATAGATTCCATTGAGGATGCTGTTTTTTCCGGCGGGTAAGGATCATTGATCGTAGTGAAGGCGCAATTTGCAGCAAGAAACGCCGCAATAAGCACTCGTTTTCTATTAAAAAGTTCTATGAAATAGGAAGAACATCTTTAAAACTAGAGATTCTGACCTTAAAATACTGTAAAATGGACTTTATGTGGTGTTTTTCGTTTTCGAGTCGTTTCCTAGAACGGTGGGTGTGATAATAGTTACTTACATTTTACGGACAGATGTACTTATGAAAAGTTTATATTTAGTAAAACTTTTATTCAGTTTTAGGAGATGGAATGGTTCGCTTACAACATTTTCTTTTTGCGCTGGGTTTGTTTTCGACTGCGGTATTCGCCGCGCCGCATTTTGCGGATGAAAATTTGATAGAAAGCTCTTCGGACCATTATCCGTTTCAGGTGGGTATTTATGTGAATGGTGGCTATAATACGTATTGGTCGGATGCGGATGCCCAAAAATTCAATGGATTCGTTGCGCGTTTCGGCGGTTCGCTTTTGTGGCCTTTTATGGATCGGTTTTCATTTAACCCGCAGATCCTTGTCGCTTATCGTTATGCATCTCACGAAACGGATATTGGTTCAGGTTTCGGAAGCTATTCGGAAACTTTCAGCGGTTTTGATTTGGAACTTCCTTTACTTGTCCGAGCCGATATAGCATCGGGCTTCTTCTGCGAAGCTGGTCTTCTTGCCGCTTTGAATGTAACGGACAATTATAAAAACACATACGAGGATTATGAGACGGGGGATACGGATCATTCGACGGGTGAATTGTCCGTTTCTTTCGGTGCCGGCTATAAAATCATGAAGAAAATGGAAGTAAATGCCCGCTTGGATTTGGGACTTACCCGCGTTTATGACACGGAGGATCCGGATATGAATCCGCGCACTTATATGATTTCTTTGGGTGCGACATATTGGGTGATGTGATTCTTTATTGCATATAAGAAAACTCCGGAGAAACCGGAGCTTTTTTGTTTTAAAAATGAGGAGGCTACTCTTGGAATGTGCCTTCGAATACGAATTCGGCGGGGCCTGTCATCATCACATGACCCGTTTCCTTTTCCCATTCAATATGGAGAGTTCCGCCAAGGAGTTCGAGATCTATGGCGCGGTCGGTTTTATTGTTGAGCACACAGGCCACGAGTGTTGCGCATGCGCCTGTCCCGCAGGCAAGCGTTTCGCCTGTTCCGCGTTCCCACACCCGCATTTTGGCCTTGCTCGGACTTAGCACTTCAACGAATTCGATATTAGCCTTGCGCGGGAAAATCTTGTCCGTTTCATAGATGTGGCCCTTGGTGAGCACGGGGGCATCCTTCACGCTATTCACGAACGTAACGGCGTGTGGGTTGCCCATCGATACGCAGGTGAATTCCAGTCCATCAATTTCAATTTTATTCGTTGCAGAAGATACGGGAATTTTGTCGGGATCGAGTATTGGAGCTCCCATATCGATTGTGGCGGATTTGAAGTGGTTGCCTTCGCGGTGGATAATTATATGCTTGATTCCTGCGCCTGTTTCGAGGTCAAATTCGTCCTTTGACTTGTCGAAGAAACGTTCCCAAGCAAAGCGCGCCACACAGCGGCTAGCGTTTCCGCACATTTCGGACTCACTGCCGTCCGGGTTGAACATCCGCATGCGCACATCGGCCTTGTCTGACTTGCAAATGAGAACGAGTCCATCAGAACCGACACCGAAGTGACGGTCTGAAATTTTTTGGGAAAGGGCTGCTGGATTTTTGACTATATCATTCCGG
>JALNVO010000185.1 GCA_023231365.1 Fibrobacteraceae bacterium
CGTCGATGAATAAAATGCAAGGGGCATTTTTCTTCCCCATTTCAAAGAGATCGCGCACGCGGGCAGCTCCCACGCCGACAAACATCTCGACAAAGTCAGAACCGGACATACTGAAAAACGGTACACCGGCTTCACCGGCCACGGCGCGGGCAAGAAGCGTCTTACCTGTGCCCGGAGGACCGACCAGAAGGGCTCCTTTTGGAATGCGCCCGCCAAGAGCATCGTATTTCTTAGGGTCTTTCAAAAATTGGACGATTTCCTCCAAGTCTTCCTTGGCTTCATCACAGCCGGCAACATCGGCGAAGGTCGTCTTGGTCTTGCCGTTTTCGTTAAGCTGGTGTGCCTTGCTCTTGCCGAAGGAGAACATACCCATGCCGCCCTTGCTTCCGCCGGTCTGGCGGGCCATCATATACCAGAAGAATGCAATGAGGAGGATGGCGGGGAGGAAGGCGAAGATGCGATCGAGCCAACTGGTCGTCTCGTGGATGACGCGGACTTTTACGTGCTTGTGCCCTTCCCAATATGAGATTTGCTCATTGGTGACTTCAAGCATGTGGCTTGTAAAGGAAATGACGTGTTCCGGGTTCGGATCGCTCTTTGCGAGTTTTGCGAGCGGGCTTGTGTGTTTCTTTTCTTCGACAATTTCCGCATCCGTCATCGCGCGGGAACCTTCAATCACGATGCCGTCCGGAGTTTTCTGGAGCTTGAGACTCTTGATTGCGGTGGTGCTATCCCGCATCATAGCGAGAAATTCGGTGCGCGTCAAATCTTTAGTGGGTTCTTCATTGTAGAGCCTCATAAAGAAGAGCACCATCAGGAGCATTGTCACAATGAGAAAAAAATTCTTGCTGCGGAAAGGAGAAGGTGTCTTGGCCTTGTTACTCATAGATTCCTTTAAAACAATCCTTTATCAGGAAAAGTCCCATAAATCTTAATTACCCGGGACCCTTTTGCAAAGACTGGGAAAAAGACCCTTGCAAATGGGGGTACGCCGTTTTCTTCAAACCATTTCTTGAGTTTTTTGGAGCTACGGTTGCCAAAAATGGGTGTGTATTCGTCTCCGTTGAGACGCATACGCCATTTGCAAGAAGAGTTTGACGAATCATCTAAAAGATACAAATTGTGCATATCCGGAGTTTTGGGCGTATGGCAAAACCAGAGGATATTCTTTGATTTTTCAAAGATCTGCAACTTGCCCCGTTCTGCAACATTTGCGGAAAAGTCTGTTTTAAAAGGAAAGGAGAACCCCTTTGTATTTAGCCAAAGCCGGAGTATTTCGGAAGCTCCTTTCGGACTTTTGACCGCAAGGTCTGTCAGCGCTTGCTTGTGAAGTGCGATAACCGTTGCAAAAGGAGCTATGCTTGCGGGAAATGGCCAAAGCTTTTGCGGGAGGACGTAAGGGGTTAAATGAGCTTCTGCGGAGGAGAGCACTTTGTCATAAGCTTTTTCTGCGAGTGTTGCTATGCGTGAAAGTTGTTCTGTTACATCGGGGCTTGCCTTTTTCAGATGGGGAAGTAGCCTGTGCCGTACCGCGTTTCGCGCATAAGCAGTATCTGTGTTGGTGCGGTCTTCCCTCCACTCTAAATTGTTGCTTTGTGCGTATTCCAGAAGTTCCTGTTTTGTTTTTTCGAGAAAAGGGCGGATGATTCCGTCGGCGCGTTTCTTTTTGACTCCGCAGAGACCTTTGAGTGTTGTTCCCCGCGAAAGCCGCATCAGTAGCGTTTCCGCTTGGTCGTCTGCGTGGTGCGCCGTATAAATAAAATCCAGATGTTCTTGTTCTGCGACTTCGCTAAAGAATTTATAGCGCTCAATCCGGGCTTTATTCTCAAAATCTCCCGCGGAAAGCATTGAAAGCCCATCCAGCGATTTATGCTTGAACGCAAAACCGTATTTTTGGGCGAGTTCTTTAACGAACTCTTCATCGCCGTCGGCTTCATTGCCGCGGATTTTGTGATTAACGTGACAGACGACGACTCTTTGGACTCCCAATTGCTCCCTGTGGTTTGCAACATAGTGCAAAAGGCATATTGAGTCGAGACCTCCTGAAACCGCCAAGAGAACGTTTTTTGAAAACATTACAGAATATCTCTATAAATTGTCTTGCGAAGTGTCGTGGCCATTTTCGCCGTAAATAAATTTTGGGGATGGCCGCTAGCCTTTGCGGAAAAAGCAGCTGCGCGCGCCCGTGTGGCAAGCGACTTGCGGCCCTTGCATGCGCACCTTAAAAAGGAGCGTATCAGTGTCGCAGTCCGCGAACCATTCGACGATGGTCATCACGTTTCCGCTCGTGTCGCCCTTGTGCCAGTATTCCTTGCGGCTCCGGCTCCAGAAGGTCATTTCACCGCAGGCGAGCGTGCGGCGGAGGGCTTCTTCGTTCATCCAGGCCATCATCAGCACGTCGTTCTTGTCCGCGTCCTGGACGATCGCCGGGATGAGCCCGTTCGCGTCATACTTGAGTGACTTTAGAAGTTCTTCGTTCACGGGGAGTTTCATTCACGTACCTGTCCTTCGCCCTTGAGCACCCATTTGTAGGTGCAGAGGCTTTCGATTCCCATGGGGCCGCGGGCGTGGAGCTTGTCCGTGGAAATGCCCACTTCAGCGCCGAGACCATAAATTCCGCCATCCGCGAGGCGTGTGCTCACGTTCACCATTACGCTCGAGGAGTCCACGTTGCGCACAAAGAAATCCTGCGCTGCGGGGTCTTCGGCAAGGATCGATTCCGTATGGCGGCTGGAGTATCTTTCAATGTGCTCGCAGGCTTCCTGAACGTCTGCGACAAAGCGCACGCTCATTTTGAGCGCGAGGTATTCATGGTGATAGTTCTCGTCGCCGCCGATGTCCTTGACGCCGGGGAGGCGCTTCTGGGCTTCCTTGTCGCCGAACATTTCCACGCCTTTCGCGCGGAGGGGAGCGAGGAACTTCGCGATAGTCTCATCGTCGATGGATCGGTCGATGAGGAGGGTTTCCATGGCGTTGCAGGTGCTCGGGCGCTGCGTCTTCGCGTTTTCGAGGATCGCGGGAACCTTGGAAAAGTCTGCGGAACGGTCCACGTAGATGTGGCAGATTCCGTTGAAGTGCTTGATGACGGGAATCTTGCTCTGTTCGACCACGGCGCGGATGAGGCGCTCTCCGCCGCGGGGGATGACGAGATCCAGGCAATCGTTCTTCTGCAAAAGCTTTGTGACGAGGGCGTGATCCGTTTCGGTCACGAGCTGCACTGCGTTCTCCGTGACGCCCGCGTCGCGGAGGGCCTTGCGGAAAATCCCGGCGAGGAACTTTCCGGATTCGATGGATTCCTTGCCGCCGCGGAGTATCACGGCATTCCCGGCCTTGAAGCACAAGGAGGCTCCGTCGATCGTCACGTTCGGACGACTTTCATAAATGAAGAATACGGCCCCGATGGGCACGGCCACGCGGCTGATGCGCACGCCATTCCCGAGCGTGCGGCTTTCGAGCGTGCGCGCGAGGGGATCTGCGAAGTCCGCGATCTCTTCCGCGCCTTTCGCCATCGTTTCGATGCGGGAATCGTTCAGGGTGAGTCTGTCCATCATCGCATCGGTGATGTTTCCTTTTGCGCGCGCGAGGTCTTTCGCGTTCGCGGCGAGAATTTCCGCCTTTTCTGCACGGAGCGCTTTCGCCACGGCTTTTAAAACGGAGTTCCGTTCATCGGCGCTAAGCGTGCGGATTTCACTGGACGCCACCCGCGCATTTTTCGCAAGGGTGGCTGCGTATTCATCGAGATTTTTAGAATCGGTCATGGCTCCAATATAGTAAATGGGGCCATTTTATCTTTACCAGGTGACGCCGGTGCTCGCTTCCATGCGGTAGCCTTCATAGTCCCCGATGAACTTGCTGTACCCGGCGCGCACCCAGAACCATTCGAAAGGGACGAATGTGAGCGCTGCGCCGAATTCGCGGTAGCGCGCCGTCGTGGAATCCGCGAGGAAGTTCCGGTCCGTGCCATCCGTGTTCGGATCGTGAATGTCGCTGATGTTGCTCCCTTTCGCGGAATCCTTTGCGACATTGGACGCGGAAAGCGTGAGTTTCAGTTGTTTCCATTCCAGATCGAGTTGCGTGTAGAGTTCCCGGGAATTCGGCCCGAGTTCGCTTCCAAAACTTTGTCCGTAATTGGAGTACGTGTAGCCTTCGCCTTTATGGTGCGTATAGACCCAGGGTTCGATCTGCGTGAATTCCCCGGTCCAGGAATACTTGAAGGGACCTATCGGGCGTTCCTGCGTGGTGAGACCGACGGACGCGCCCCATTTGTTTCCCCACCAGGAGTCATCGAACATGGAGGTCACCTTTTTCATGTCGTCCCAGAGCATTTCCCCGTAGAATTCCAAATGAGGGAGTGTCTTGACGCTGATGTCGAAGGAAAGCCCCGTGTTGTCGAGGTCGCCGAGGTAGTGCTGGGCGAATACGTAAGGCACGAAGGGTATGGCGTAGACCCATTCGAAATGGCGGTCGGAGCTGTCTGCGTCCCGGTTGGGATTGGTGCCCGCGGCTTCCACGGTGGAACCATAGACGATCGTCTCGCCGATGCCGAATGTGATCTGCGCGGGGAGGTGCAGGTCGAGGCGGTTCGCATGGAAATATTTATCCTTGTGCTTGTCGTAGTAAAGTTTGCCGGAATACTGCGTGTAAGTGACCGGGCCTGCATTGAGTTCAAAGCCGAAGAACGGCGTCGGTGCCGGGATTTGGAGGCGCATCGTCGAATCCATCCAGGGACGGTAATTGTTGTTTGAGCCGCGAAGCGTGAGCTTATTGTGTTTCGCAGGTCCCCATTCCAGATAGTCTACGCCACCCATGAGTTTGCCGAAACTTGTACGATATTCACTTCGCGCGGTGAAGGTATCCCAGGTGCGGCCGCCTTTGCCTTGATGATTGTATGGGAGCCCGTCGTAAGGGTCGTAAAAATTATCGACGTAATCGCGTGACGTCTTGTCGTTTGAAACGAAACCCATGGCGCGGAAAACGAAAGCATCGGTGATCTGTCCATCCACGCGGAGTCGCATGCTCAAACTGTTTTCTTTATGTTTGTCGGAATCGTAAAAGTGGGTGACGGATGCGGAATCCGCGAGCGTTCCGCGGATATGGAAGAATACGGTGGAATCTCCGAAACGGAGATGCCCGGGGAGGGTGTCCGGCATTTCGAGGGCGGAGGCAAGAATGGAGCAGGAGAAAAAGACAGCGAGAATCGGAAAAAGTCTGATCCTCATATAAAGCCTCCGTTATCGCGGATAAATTGCTTGAATTCCCGTATGCTTAGCGTAATTCGGAGAATCGTCGCTATGCGATTCCATTGATTTCTCCGGGCACGTAGCAGTAAAGAAATTAGCAGAGCGAGAAAAATTCCGGTTTTTGGAAAACCGTATTTGTTACAAAAGAAGATCCTGTTGCGGACCATCAGACAGTCGATGAAAAAAGGAACTTTACCTTTGCCGAGTTCACTGCCGGTGGATTTTCCCGCATCGTGCCGGATGATTGACTTTTCTGCGAGTGCAAGGCAAAAGCCGGCTTTGCGCGCGGCGTAGCAATAGTCGGTTTCTTCGGAATAAAGGAAATAGTCCGTC
>JALNVO010000186.1 GCA_023231365.1 Fibrobacteraceae bacterium
CGCCTCCGCCACTTCCTGTTGAAAAAGATTCAACCGTGGCGAAAAGCGATTCTGTAGTAAAGGACACAACTCCTGCCGTTGATCCTTCGATAGACCTTTTTCGCGGTGAAGTTGCTGAAATCGATTCCGGCTCTTTCCGCTATAAGAACAAGATCGTCGCCCTCTCGCCGTTTGCCATTAATAAGACGGAAGTAACTGAAGCTCATTTCCGTCGTATTTTGGGAAAGGATTCTGCGACTTTTGAAGGCGCAGATCTCCCTGTTCACAACGTGACTTGGGACAAGGCTAAAGCATTTTGCAAGGCTGTCGGAGGCAATCTTCCGACAGAGGCACAGTGGGAATATGCGGGTCGTGCCGGGAATAATGAAGGTTCTCTTTGGAATTTGGACGAGGAGCCCGATGCTGTGCAATATGCTGTGTTCAACCGCAGCAAAAAGGAAGGCCCAATGCCTGTCGCTTCCAAGAAACCGAATGAGTGGGGAATCTACGATATGTCGGGTAATGTCGCTGAATGGACTTTGGATGATTATTCCGCGTTTTCTTTCTATGTGGAAGGATCCAACCCGACGGGATCTTTCTTTGGGTATAGTCGAGTCATCAAAGGCGGGTCTTGGAAGAGTTCTTCTGAGGATGATTTGGATTTGACGGATTATGATGATGAAGATCCGCGTTATTGGGGGAGTTATCTCGGCTTTCGCTGTGCTTTTCCTTCTCATCAAAAAGTAGATTTGGAAAAAGCCCGCAGAGTTTTAAAAGCCCATGGCGTCGTGGTGGATGCTCCGGCTTCGAAAGAACTTGAGAAGGCTTCGAAAAAATGATTTTTAAAGGATTCTACAATGCAGGAATTTAAACTTTTTCAGCGCCTTTGCTCTTTTCCCTTTGCTCTTGTACTTGTGGCTTTCCTTTTCCCGTTAGTCAGCTTTTCTTGTGCTGAACGGGTTGTTGCAGAACCGAATGCCTATCAGCTTGCTATGGGTGTGAAGCCTCTTTCCCTTTTGGAGGAAAAGGAACGGGCTGCACTTGCCGATATGTCGGAAAAGGAACCGCAGGTATCTGAATTTTTCAATCAGCGCTTGCAGACAGCCCCGATTCTTGTCCCCATTATTGTTGCTGTAGTTCTTGCCGGAGTATTTGCCTTCTTTTCTCCGGTAGGCTCGTTGGCAATGGGACTTGCCGCCTTAGTTTCCCTTTGGGTTTTCATTTATCGCCTGCCATCCACGCTGCAAAGTCAGAATTATGATTTTTTGACTGTAAAACCAGCGGTGGGCGCTTATTGTGCAAGCATGCTGATTCTTGTCGGTATTGCAATGAGCCTTGCTGCAATTATCAAGTATCATCGCTTGATGAAACAAATGAAGGCGCATCCTGAACTGCAGCAAGATTCCTCCGCACTTCCCAAAAAATAGTTTGTCTCCAATTTCCATTTCATAGAAAGGATTTCAGATGGCTGAAAAGTTTGTGTTTTATATGGATAGAATGTGCAAGACATATCCGCCGAATAAGACAGTGCTCAAGGATATTTCGCTCAGCTTTTATTATGGTGCAAAAATTGGCATCATTGGCACTAATGGAAGCGGAAAGTCTACACTTCTCCGCATTATGGCGGGCATAGACAAGGAATTTCAAGGTGAAGCCTGGATAGAACCCGGTCGTACTGCGGGCTATTTGCCGCAGGAACCGCAACTGGATCCGAAGCTTTCCGTGAAAGACAATGTGATGCAGGCTGTGTCTGCCAAGAAGGCTGTTTTAGACCGCTATAATGAAATATCTTTAAAATTTGCTGAACCGATGAGCAATGAGCAAATGGAAAAGCTCATGGAAGAACAAGGTAAGCTTCAGGACAAGATCGATGCTGAAGATCTTTGGAGCCTCGACCGCAAAATTGAAATTGCGATGGATGCTTTGAATTGTCCCTCAGGCGATTTGCCCGTCACGAATCTTTCTGGCGGTGAAAAACGCCGCGTGGCCCTTTGCCGATTGCTTTTGGAAGAACCGGATTTGCTTCTCTTGGACGAACCCACAAATCACTTGGATGCAGAAAGCGTTGCTTGGCTCGAACGCCATTTGAAGGAATACAAGGGCTCCGTGATTTTGGTCACTCACGATCGTTACTTTCTTGACAATGTAACGGGTTGGATTCTTGAAATTGATCGCGGTCGCGGCATTCCTTGGCAGGGGAATTATGCACAGTGGCTCGATCAGAAACTCGACCGCATAAAGAGTGAGGAAAAGGGTGAATCGGACAGGCAGAAGCGACTTGCCCGCGAACAGGAATGGGTAAAGCAAAGCCCGAAGGCTCGTCAAGCGAAGAGCAAGGCCCGCTTGAAAGCTTACGAAGACTTGCTTGCAGAAGACAGCCGCGAACAAATTAAAGTCGCGCAAATTTATATATCAAACGGCAAGCGCTTGGGAGATGTCGTGATCCAGGCGGAACACTTGAGTAAGGCTTGGCGACAAAATTCTATTTGACGACCTTTCCTTTACGCTTCCGCGCTCGGGCATTGTCGGTATTATCGGCCCGAATGGCGCAGGTAAGACTACTTTGTTCAAAATGATCACTGGCCAAGAAAAGCCAGATTCGGGAACTCTCAAAATCGGCGAAACCGTTGAGATGATCACGATGGAACAGGGCCGCGACAGCCTGGATGACTCGAAGACGGTTTGGGAATCCATTACGGGCGGGAGCGATGAGATTCTGGTTGGGGAACGCAAGATGAACGGTCGCGCTTATTGTGGGCTCTTCAATTTCACGGGAGCGGATCAGCAAAAGAAACTTTCCGTACTTTCTGGCGGTGAACGCAACCGAGTGCTGATGGCGAAAAATTTGCAACAGGCGGGCAATTTGCTGTTCCTGGATGAACCGACAAATGACTTGGATATTGAAACTCTTCAGGCTTTGGAACAGGCTATTCTCCGTTTTGCGGGTTGTGCCGTGGTTATTTCGCATGACCGCTGGTTTCTCGACCGCATAGCCACGCATATTCTCGCCTATGAAGGCGATTCCAAGGTCGTATGGTTTGAAGGCAACTGGACGGAGTACGAGGCCGATTACCGGCGCCGCACGGGCGAAGATCCGGATAATCCCAAACCATTCCGCTATAAGACTCTTACCCGGAATTAACAAATAAAAGGCTCCTCTCGAGGGGCCTTTTTTAGAAGGCTTGGGAAAGGTCGAAGTTGACGCGTTCGAATTTATAGGCCTCCGGGCCCCAGTTATCGAAATCTTTTTTCAATGTGTAATCTAGGCGGAGCGTGAGGAATTGCCATTTGTAGCGGATACCTGCACCGAGACTTGCTTCCGTTTTGCTTGCGTATGTCTTGCTGTCCTTGTCGCTCACTTTTGTCCAATCATAGAATTGCACGAGTTGCCAGTTCTTGATGGCGTTAAAAGGCATATTGGTACGCAGTTCGCCGTTTAATCGGATATAGCGGGGCGTGAGTCCCGTATGGATTACTTCTTCTCCGTCTTCTTCCGTAGTATAACTTGGGTAGATGCTCCTAAAGCGGTAGCCGCGTACGGAGCGGGATCCGCCTTGGTAGAACATGCGCGCGTCATCTTCGATAGTTTCTGCGAAGAATCTTCCGTAACTTGCGCTTGCGGCACCTAGGAAGGGCCCGTAGATAGGCAGATAGCCGCTGGTTGTGATTTCTCCGTATGTATAGGGATTGCCGGTAAGCTCAGGGTCTTTGATGTTACCGCTGAAATTTGCTCCCGTACCGATCGTGGGGGCGAAGCGGACTCCTTTTTCAGGATTGAAGTAATCGTCTGTAAAATCAAATGTGACTGCGGACTCTAATTTTAGCTTGACAAGCCTATCTTCATTTTTTTGTACGAACCGGGTGTCTATAGTTCCGCGGAAGTGGATGTTCTTGGAAAGGCCGAAGGTAAGATCGCCTCGGTTGATGACTTCGTATCGTTCTTCCAAGCTATCGGGATAAGCGGGTGGTGAAATTTTTTCGTGATTGAGGCTGATGTGGTCATCAAAGCGTATGGCTGTCGGGATAAAGGTGAACCGGGTTCCGAACAAAAGCGGATTGGCATAGCCCAATGTAAGCTCCTGCTTGTTCTGTGCTACGAGAATGCTTGCCGAACCTTCGTGGAAATGCCCGAAAAAATTTTTATGCTTTGCCGTTGCCGATGCGCCAAATCCATATTCTTCTTCGTAAAAGATGGAGTACCGCGATTCTCCGGGAATGCGCTCTACAGCATTGAAGTGTATGTCAGAAAGTCCATCTGCTCTGAGAGAGTCTTCCATTTTTGCTGAAGAAAACATCTGTGTGGAAAGCAACTTGGTGCGGAAGGACGTATAGGTACGCCCGTTGATGATTTCTCCCTTAGGAACTCTCCAAAGGCCGGATAGCCAAGCGGTATCGGATAGCCCTTCGTTATCTATAGAATCGCCGCTGTTGAAATTGTTAGGTTTTTGTACGCTGCTAGAAAAATTGCCCATACGGACTTGGGTGCCTTTTTCAATATAGATCTCGACATTAACAACATGATGGAGCGTGTCGAGGCTTTCTATGTAGTCCGCGCGCACGTGCAAATATCCGTTGTTTCTGTACAAACTTTGCAGGCGTTGCACATCATCGGAAACGACTAGAGGGTCGTATTTGTTACCCCTAGAAAAGCGGAGTCCGGAAATTTTAACGCTGTCTTCTCCGCCATCTCGGATTATACTGAGCTCGTTAAATGTGTAGGCTTGCCCTTCGGAAATATTAAAAGAATAAAGCGTATATTTTGTAGAATTGTCGTCGGCTGCGTTCTTATTTATTTTCAGAGTTGATTTGAAACTGAAATAGCCATTGGAATAGTAAAGTAGCTCAATGTTCGCTTGTGCAAGCTTCATGAGAAAATCTTGCCTGGAAGTATCGACAAGTCCGAATTCTTCTGGCAAATCCAGTTCTTGTTCAAGTTGGGAATTGGAATAGAGGTCGTTTCCTTCAAAGTTTACTTTCCAAGGATGTTTTACCATTTCACCAAATAGGGCGGATACACAGAACGCCATCAAGAGGAGGATCTTCCAAGCATTCATTTTTTTGTCTCCTCTTTTTGTTCAGTTGCTTTACGCTCTGGACATCTTCCAATTCCGAATAAGCAGGGAGACCAGAAATGATAAGTGTAATTGAAGCCGATGTTCTTTTCTATGCGGTTTTCATTTTCATCACTTTCGAGGGCTGTTACATAGCGCTTGGAGACTAGATTGCCGCTGAAGTCGAGCTTGGGATCGTAATGTTCCGGATCTTTTTTGTCCTTTTCATCAAAGGCGGGAATTGTATAGGTGAGGCCGGCTTCGATTGCTTGGTCGTAAGTTGGGTTTTCGCTTTGGTACTGCTTATAGCCGAAGACGAAGTTCAAATCTTTGACCCATCTATCGAGAGAGATGGGAATCATCAAGTAGCTCGAATCTTTTTCTGACGTAGTTTCATCACTAAAGAATTGAAGCTTCATATCAATATCGCCCACATAATTTCCACCGAGAGTTTTGTTTGCTGTAGATGTGAGAACGCTACCGATAATTTTGCCGGCGACTTTATTGCGGTCGATAA
>JALNVO010000187.1 GCA_023231365.1 Fibrobacteraceae bacterium
CTCCATCGTGGCGAGGAGGCCTGCTTGTTCCATCTCTGCGTGGAGCTTAGTCACAACGTCTTTGATCTCATCTTCTGGTTTGCCAGTGAGGAGCATGAGAGCCTTGATTGTATTTGCGCGGTATGCCTTGCGGTATGTGATACGCACTCCGTCAGCCATTGCGTAGTCGAAATTCGGGATGGATTGCCCGCCGTGCTGGTCGTTCTGGTTGCTCTGAATGGCAATTGCTGCAAGAGCCGCATAGCTGCGGATGTCATGCGGTGCGCGAAGGTGTCCGTGCCCGGTGTTGAAGCCGCCTTTGAAGAGCTTGATCAGATCGATCTGGCAGCAGGTGGTGGTGAGGGAATAAAAGTCCAAATCGTGAATATGGATGTCGCCGTCCTGATGTGCTTGGGAATGTTCCGGCTTGATCATATTGGTGAGGTAGAAATATTTGGCACCTTCGGAACCGTACTTAAGCATAGTGCCCATAGCGGTGTCTCCGTCGATGTTCGCGTTTTCGCGCTTGATGTCCGAGTCCTTAGCATCGCTGAAGGTAATGTCGTGAAGTGTCTGCATCAGGCGGTTACTCTGCTCGCGGGCACGGGTGCGTTCGGCGCGGTACAAGATGTAGTGCTTCGCGGTATCGGGGTATCCCTGCTCGGCGAGCACTCGTTCGGCATGGTCCTGGATATCTTCGATGTCGGGCTCTGTTTTGCCTTCTTCTTCAAGCTTCTTGGCGATAAGGCAAGCGAGCTTGAAACCGACTTTGTTAACCGGGTCGTTATCTTCTGTGCCGTGGATGGATAATGTCGGAATAGAAGATTTGGTTTGTTCTTTCAGTTCTCCAGAAGCTCGCAAAGCCTTGTCAAGAGCGTTTGCAATCTTTTCGATGTTAAATGGAACTTCACGGCCATCCCGTTTCTTGACTGTTAAAATCATATATAGTTTCCTTTTCTTTCTTGCGGCTAGGAACCCCTTTGGCTCCTTTGCCTATTTTCATACCCAAAACAACATATTGTGCTGTTTCGCCATCGTTTTCTACTAGATGTGGCGTATAAGATAATAAAACTTTTTGGGGTCTGCTTCAAAAATTTGAAAAATATTTAACTTTTAATTTTGTTACAAAAATGAATTTTTATGCTTACGAGTTAGAACTTTGTTAACTTAATGTGAAATAAAGGGTTATGAAGGTTGTTCAATGGGCAGGAGGATCGGTTTAGCCCTCTTTCTATCAGTCACACTTTTCAATTTGAAAAATAAGAATCGGGATATTTCGTATCTGACGTGTGACCTAGAAACGATACTTTTTTATCCTTTATCCCTTTTTGCGATCCTGCCAAGTGAGTGTATTGAAAAGCTGGCCTTCGGAAACTCCGTATTTTTCTTCGGCGCCGATAAGTTTGGCCGCTGTTTTCAGCGAGAGCCTGCCGCGCAAGGCTTCGGCGTAGAGGCGGATTTTTGATGTGACTTCTATGGGGCTTTCTTCGAGCATTTCCAAGCGAAAATGGTTTACGCCCAATTCTTTGAGCATTGGCACGAGGTTAAGCGCGGACTGCGGTTTTTCCAAATAGAGTGTATTGCGACATTCCGCATCGGAGAGTAGCGTGTGACGGGCCCCTTTGTGGTCTAAAATGTCGATATGATGCTTGGAACAAATTTGTTTGCAATTAGGGAACCGCTCCGCTTCGGTAAGCGTTGCCGCATATAGGCAATACTCCATATAGAATGCCGGCAAGTGCTCGAATACGGAAACTTCAAAGTGAATCCCTCCTTTTGCTGCGATGAGGGCTTTGAGTCCTTCCGCATTTAGATCGAGCGAAGGGTGGAGTGTGCGGAGGCCCTGAGCCAGAAACCATTCCGCGGAGAGCGAATTGGATATGTTCAAACTGTAATCGCCTTCGAGAGGAATTTTTGAATTTTCGAAGTAGGTGATGGCGCCTAAGTTGCGGATGAGAATAAAATCGGGAGCGAGCTCGTTGATTTTTTTCAAATGAGCTGTTTCGCCTTCCTTGAGCACACGGAGTGTGGCGATGCCAGCTTGAAAGCCGAGCTCCCGGATGCGAGCGAGCGGCCTTTCATAATTGACACCCCAGTCGAAATCCATAACTACGCGGTCGATGTCCTGGCCTTTCAACCCTTCGATTTGCTCTGGCGTCCGGACTAGTACGGAGATGGTGCTTTTGCTGTTGGTGCTTTCTTCCCGCACTTTTTTTTCGCGTGCGTGAGCGATGAGAGCTTCACCGCGTTCTGCGGAAATATCTATTTCGGGTGTTTTGAGGCGGGCGTTATCGAGAGCATCGGTTGCTTCTTTGCGGAGTAGGCGTACTGTCTTGTCCATTAGAAAAGCGTTGCTTTGAATCTCCAGCGATATTTCGCTTGCTTTGTATGCAGTTCCCGAAAGTGATGCTAGTTCTTTTTTAATGTGGCTTTCCATATCGCGGGGCGTCTTTGCGAGTTCCAAGGACTCTTTAGAAGATGCTGTTATTTTATGCGTATTATCTTCAAGTATCAAGCAAAGTGGACTTCCGATTTTACCCGAAAGGCTTATGCGAATAGGAATGTGCTTTTCTAGTTCTCGGTCTGTGTAGCTCTTTTTGAGCTCCTTTTCGAGTGCGGGAGAATCGTTGCGAAAAACACTCATGCCTGCGTGTACTTTGCTGAAATTGAATTTGTTGTCGAATTCAAGGAGTGTTTTCCCGCGGAATTCTTTATAGGAATAGAGCCTGCTTCCGGTTGCATTGGATTCTCCGGGGTCTTCAAATAGGATGCCGTCGCCGGGTTCGATGGAGAATCGTCCGCTGAGAATGACTCCGCCTTGTTCTACGGACTCCACTTTGCCTAAGTATTGACCGTGGTGATTGGAGAATGCTCCATCTACGAGAGTTTGTTGGTCCGTGCCGCGGAGCCATCCGGGGCCTAACCCGCGGGAAAAGAGAATTTCCAGCGGTTCATATACTTTTGGAGAAACAAATCCCGTGTCTAACTTTTCGCGAAATGCGCGTGCTACTGCAGCCACGTACTCCGGGCTTTTGAGGCGCCCTTCTACCTTAAATGCCTTGATGCCAATTTTTTTGAGCTCGTCGAGTTCATCGATTGCAGAAAGGTCGCGTGGACTAAAGAGAAAGCTTTTCCCGCCGAGATTTTTTTCCTTACCGTCTACATACATACGGTAGGGAAGTCTGCAACTTTGCGCGCATTGTCCGCGGTTCGCGGAGCGACCACCGAAGTTTTCGCTGGTGAGGCATTGTCCGCTGAACGAAACGCAAAGAGCTCCGTGTACGAAAACTTCTAGTTCCATTGAAGTCCGCGCGGCGATTTTCCGGATCTCGTCGATGGAGAGCTCCCGGGCAAGTACCGCCCGTTTGAATCCCAGCCGCTTCGCAAGTTCAATGCCTTCGGCGGAAGCAATCGTCATTTGCGTCGATGCATGAATTTCCTGTTTTGGCGCAACGGCTTGGAACAGCCGGGAAAGACCTATATCCTGGATGATAATGGCGTCGGGTTTAAGTGCCGTAAGGTTTTCGATAAACTCCGGGAGTGAATCGAGCTCGTTCTCAAAGATGAGAATGTTCATTGCAAGGAATGTGCGGACGTTGCGGATTCTCGCATAGCGGATCATTTCGCGTACATCGTCGAATGATAGATCTTCTGTGCGTCCTCGGGCGTTCCAATGGGGGACGCCTAAATAGACGGCATCAGCTCCGTTCTGGACAGCGGCGTAGAACATATCTTTGTTCCCCACGGGGAGCATCAATTCGGGGAGATTTTCGCGGTTTTGCATTTAAAGGCAAAGTTAAAAAAGCAAAGCCTTCTTTGCAAAGCCTTTTTTGCAAAGCCGCACTTTCTTATATTTAAGATATGCGTCTTATTTTATCATCAGCTTTTACTTTACTTTTCGCAATACTTTTTGCTTCGTGTTCAGACCCGCAAGCGGAAAAGGAGATCGCCCGCAAGGAGGCAATTGTTCAAAATTACCAGGCGAAAATTGAGAAGGTGAAGACTAGGCTTGACAGCCTCAAGGAAAAAGACAAAGCGATGCAGGCGGAGATGGACTCGCTCGATATGAGGCGCTGATGCGTTTCCTCGTCTTGCTCGTCTTTTCCATTTTCTTTCTGTTTTTGTCTGCATCTTTCGGATATTCTCTTTACCTCGGCTTTGATTTTTCATTGTCTTCGGTCAGTCCATTCCGCTTTGAAGGAATGGGAATGTTAATTTATGTGGTAATTTCTTTAATATTGAAAGTCTTTCATCGAAATTTAGAATTTGCGGAGACTTTTTGTCACGAACTCAATCACACGGTTTTTTGTGTCCTTTCTTTTCACAAGGTAGATTCTTTTTTGGCCGATTCGGAAAAGGGCGGAAAAGTCTCTTTTAGCGGAAATCCGAATCCGTTCATCGTGCTTGCTCCTTATGCATTTCCACTGTTTGCTTTAGTTGCACTTTTTTTTAAGTTGTTTGCAATGCCAAAAGCGTTTCCTATAATTGAAGGTGTTGTCGGCTTCTTTCTTCTCTTTCATTTGCACAGTATATTCTGCGAGGCGCACCTTCGGCAGACGGACTTGAAAGTGTACGGTTATCTTTTTTCTTATTCGGCAATACTCCTCGTGAATTTGATTCTTGTTCCATTTGTCTTTATTGCGGCGGGCAAAGGCTTTGATGTTGGATTCGAGTTCTTGAAGAATGGCTGGTTGATGATGGGCGAGCTCGCTTTAATGGTGTGGCGGCTCGTATGATTCTTCTAAAGTCCGTTTTATGCGGTAAAGAAGTTTCGGATGTACTGATTGACGGAAATCTCTTTAAGAGAATTGCTCCGGCGGGTTCTTTTGAAGTGCCCGGTGGAACAGAAATTTTGGATGCGGGCGGTTTGGCGATCCTCCCCGCTTTTTATAATGCTCACTCTCATTCGGCAATGGTGCTATTTCGGGGTTGCGCAGACGATTTACCGCTCAAACGTTGGCTTTCGGAATATATTTGGCCGAGGGAACGCAAACTCTCTCCGGCAGATGTCTATGCTGCATCCCGTTATGCGATTTTAGAAATGATCCGTTCGGGAACCGTATTCTTTGCCGATATGTATTGGCACAGAGCGGAAACGATTCGTGCGGCTTTGGAAATGGGCGTGCGCGCAGCTGTCGGCGTTACTTTCTCGGATGGGCTTTCGTCCGATGAAGAAAAGAATGTTCTCTTTTTGAAGGAACATGCATTGGAATATAAGGGCCTTGTGCATTTGACCGTTGCGGCTCATTCCATTTATACAGTGTCGGCTCCGCTCCTAGTGCAGGCGGCGGTTCTTGCGGAAGAACTTAATCTACCTTTTCAAATTCATTTGTCCGAAACTGCGGAAGAGGCTTCAAAAAGCCTTACTCCGACAAATGGGAAAAGTCCGGTCGCTTATTTGGATTCGCTGAATGTACTTTCCCCGCATACGATTGCCGCACACCTAGTGCACGTTTCAGACGAAGATCTTTGCATATTGAAGGCGCGCAGAGTGACTTGCGTACACAATCCTTGCTCCAATATGAAGCTTGCAAACGGTACTTTTCAGATGAAAAAG
>JALNVO010000188.1 GCA_023231365.1 Fibrobacteraceae bacterium
GAGAAACCAACACAGCGTTGACAGTGACAACTATTCCAATATGAGGGGGTAAACGAGTTATGATTCCTCTTTGGCTAATTCCTCTTTTCCCGCTCATCGGCTCAATCGTGCTTGCGCTGATTGCTCTCGCTTCGAGTGAAAGCAAGAAGGGTGCGGACGAAGGTCTCGTCGGCTTTGTCGGCGTGCTTTTCCCGGCGCTTGCTTTTGTTGCGACGGCGATTCTTGCTGCGAATATGCCGGAATCGGGTTTCCGCGAAGTGATCGGTTCCTGGATTAATATTCAGGTATTCAGCGCGGACTTCGGATTCCTATTTGACGGGCTTTCCCGCACGATGCTCCTCTTTATCACGGGGATTGCGACGCTCATCATTCTTTATTCCACAGGCTATATGCACGGCGACCGCGGATTTGCCCGCTTCTTCGCTTATATGAACCTCTTCCTGTTCAGTATGACGGTCCTCGTCCTTTCCGATTCGCTCCCGCTCACCTTCCTAGGCTGGGAAGGCGTGGGACTTTGCTCCTACCTTCTCATCGGTTTCTGGAACAAGGATATCAAGAATTGCAAGGCCGCTAACAAGGCGTTCATTGTAAACCGCGTGGGTGATGTTGGCTTCCTTCTCGGAATGCTCGCTCTCGTTTCTGTCGGTGGATCTTCTCTCCTTTCTTATCCGGAACTCGCTGCTTGGTTAGTGGATCCGAAGATGGGCGAAGCGCTCATCGCCGGTATGCCTTTGCTTTCTCTCGCAGGTCTTCTCTTCTTCTTCGGATGCACGGGCAAGAGCGCTCAAATTCCGCTCCTCACCTGGCTTCCGGATGCTATGGCAGGTCCTACTCCGGTTTCTGCCCTTATCCATGCGGCGACGATGGTCACTGCGGGCGTTTACTTGCTCGCCCGCCTTTCACCGCTTTTTGCAATTCTCCCCGACGTGCTGATGGTGGTAACTATTGTGGGGGCAGCTACTGCATTCTGGGCGGCTGTCGCTGGGCTTTTACAGAACGATATTAAGAAAGTCCTCGCATATTCCACGATTTCCCAGCTCGGCTACATGTTTATGGCGGCCGGCGTCGCCGCTTTCGATGTTTCCATCTTCCATGTGTTCACCCATGCGTTCTTCAAGGCTGCGCTCTTCCTCGGAGCTGGTGCTGTGATGCATTCTCTTGCGGGTGAACAGGATATGCGCAAGATGGGCGGGCTCGTCCACAAAACTCCGGTAACGGCCATTGTCATGCTTTTTGCTTATTTGGCAATCATCGGGTTCCCGCTTTTCTCCGGTTTCTTCTCCAAGGACTTGATCCTCGAACGCCTTTACATGTCGGCTCCGGTCTCGGGTCCGATTCTCTATGGGATTGCGCTTCTTACCGCAGTTATCACGGCTGTGTATATGACTCGTCTGATGATTCTCACCTTCCTCGGCAAGTACCGCGGAAATATCTGTGAGTCCAAAATTCACGAAGCTCCGCTCAGCATGACATTCCCGATGGTCGTCCTTGCGATAGGCGCTGCATTCGCCGGTTATTTCTGGGTGGTTCTCGGACAGGGGACGAACTGCTTTGCAACCTGGCTTTCTCCGGTTCTCAAAGTGCCGCAGACGATTGCCCACATCGGTGCGGAATCTGTCGAAGGCCCATCTGCTATGGTTTTTGCCGCTCTCGGAACTTTCGCCGCAATTATTGGCGTTTTCATCGCCTGGAAACTTTATGCTAAGCGCGTTCCCGCTCCGAAGGGCGATACTACTCCTACAGGGAGTGCTGCCGATTGGACCTTCTTTTTTGACAAGTTGCACAATGTATGCGGCGTTCTTCCTACCCGTTTCTGCTCTTGGTTCTTGGATGCGGTGATTAATAAGCTTGTAATGTTTATCCAGTGGTTCTTCGGTGCTTTGGCCCTCATTTTGGGCGATGGCATCCGTTCGTTCCAAGTACGCAAGATCCGCATGCAGATGGGACTTAGCTTTGCAGGTATGATTCTTGTTGTTATTGTGGTCGCTCTTTGCGGAGGATCGTTCTAATGCTGTTATATACTTTGGTCTTTGCTCCGTTTCTCGCTGCACTTTTGATGGTGGCGGCTTCCGGTAAGGATTATCGCGCTGCTTCCCGCTTGGCGATAATTCTTTCTTCTCTTCTCTTTATCGCAAGCCTAGGCCTTTTGGCTTCGGGCGATGCGGCAACGAATCCTGTGGAATGGTTTACCATTCCGGGTGCGAATGCGACGGTATCGTTTGCGTTTTCATCTCATGGATTTGGCGCTTGGATGGTATTCCTCTCGAATATTATTACGCTTGCGGCCCTTGTCGCTTCTCGCAAGACAATGGGCGGCAACTACCGCAATTTTGCGGTTGGCCTCTTTGCCCTCCTCGGCGCTTTGGATGGAACGTTCCTCTCGGCTGATGCTGTGCTGTTTTTCTTTTTCTTTGAAGCAATGGTTTTTCCGGCAGCGGTGCTCATCGGCGCTTATGGGGGAACAGAACGCCATTCTGCAGCCCTCAATTTTGCGATCTATACGCTCGCGGGTTCAGCTCCGATGGCCGTTGCTCTTTGGTATATGATTTCTGCTGCGGGCAGTTCCAATCCCTTTGCACTCCTTCTCGCTGTGCAAACTCTTCCGGAACATACGCAGACGATTCTTTTCTGGTGCTTTGCGATTGCGTTTTGGGTCAAGACTCCGCTCTTTCCCTTCCATGGTTGGCAAGCTCAGACTTATGCTGAAGCTCCGGCTCCGCTATCGGCTGTTCTTACTGGTGCAATGTCCAAGGCCGGTGTTTTTGGATTCCTCTATTGGGTAATTCCCATCTTCCCAATGGATCGCGTGGCGAATGTGATGATGTGGCTAGGTCTTGTGACAGCCCTTTATGGAGCCCTAATGGCTATCCGCGCAACAGATGCTAAGAAACTTCTTGCATTTAGCTCTATGGGCCATCTGGGACTTGCTGTCGCTGGCCTGTTTACCCTTTCGAGTTCTACGCTCGCTGCAGTTCTCATGCTTCTCGTCGCTCACGGGCTTTCAAGTTCCGCGCTCTACATTCTAGCAGGTTCTGCAGAACGCTTTGCCGGTTCCCGCCGTTTGGAAAAGATGGGCGGCTTTGCCAGTCGCTACCCCGTGTTCGGGTTCTTCTTCGGCTTTGCAGGTATTGCTGCTGTGGCGATTCCGGGTACTGCCGGGTTCGTTGGTGAATTTCTCGTGCTCTTCTCTCTTTGGAATGTCGGTGTATGGCCGGCGATTGTCGCCGTCATCTGCATTATCCTCACTGCAGTCTACATGCTCCGCTTCATCCAGGCTGTGCTTTTTGGCGTTCCCCATGAAGACCTTTCAAAGGAAACGGAAAAGCTCCGCTTCCCGATTTCCGATGCTCTCGCTGTAGCCCCGCTTCTTTTACTTCTCATTTTATTCGGTTTGCATCCCTCTCCTGTCACGGATTCCGTAAGCGTTCCGTCGGTGGAAAATGAACCTGCTACAGCAGACGTTATGGATGAGGACATCGATACAACTGCTGTGGATGAGGCCGCACTGGACTCGCTTTCTGCGGATTCTGCAAATGCTGATACTGCAACTTTGGCTTCGGATTCGGCTGCTAAGGCTGTTGCAACCTCTAAGGAGGAAATTCAAAATGTCCGCTAATTTTGTCAATCTTCTTCCCATTGCAATTGTCGCTCTTGGCGCAATGATTTCTATTGCGGTGGAACCTTTCCTAGTGAATAAGAACAAACATAGGGTGCTTCCTTGGGTAGCCGCTTCGTTCCTTTTTATTGCGGCTGGATCGTTCTTGTTTGTTTCGCAAGATACCTTGTATGGACTTTTTGCGATGGATCCGATCCGCCGTTTGCTAGGCCTTGTGGTTATCTTCTGCGCGTTCCTCGGCATTGGTGGCTTGCAGGCGACTCTCGCCCGCGAGGAATACCCGGCGGGGGAACCTTATGGGCTCTTGCTTCTCGCCACTTCTGGAGCTCTTATTATGACACAGGCTATCGATTTCCTTTCCCTTTTCATTGGAATGGAACTCGCAGCTTATCCAATTTACGGCTTGGTCGGCCTTCGCCGCAAGGACCGCAATGCGAATGAAGGAACCTTTAAATATTTTGTAACAGGTGCTGTATTCAGCGTCATTTTCCTCTATGGAATGGCGCTCATCTATGGTGCAACGGGTTCTACGCATTTTAGTGCAGCTATTGTCCCTGGCCGGGCGAGCCTTTACTATGCTGGTCTTCTCCTTGCCTTGTTTGCTCTGCTGTTTAAGGCTGGTGCGGCGCCGATGCATTTCTGGGTTGCCGATGTCTATACGGGAGCTCCTGTCGTGGTAACAGGCTTTATGGCTGCTGTCGTCAAGGTCGGTGCTCTTGCCGCACTCGGTTCTCTTTGGTTAGGTTCTTTGGCGACGGAGGGCGGTCTTCCTGCCGTTTGGAATTTGGCAGAAGAAGAAACTGTTGCCGGCGCTCCTCACAAATTAGCCCTCATCGTAATAGCCGTCGCCATGCTTTCCATTGTCATCGGAGCTTTCTCCGGGCTCCTTCAAAAGTCCGTGCGCCGGATTTTTGCATTTTCTGCGGTGATGAACGCAGGCTTTATCGCCCTTGGTCTCATACTTCCGGACTATGTGCATGGAGGCAAGGTCCAGCTTGGTCCGATGTATTTTTATCTCATCACATATGCTTTGGCATCTGCCGCAGCTTTGACTGGCATCTCATCCATGTCTGGAAAGGGTGACGAAAAGGAAACTTTGGATGCCCTCCGCGGGCGCGCCCGCCGCAAGCCTCTGGAAGGAATTGCGACCGTTGTTGCACTCGCTTCTTTAGCAGGTCTTCCGCCACTCTCCGGGTTCATTGCCAAGTTTACGCTCTTTGCGGGTGTCGTTTCCGCGGGTTGGATAGCCGTTGCCGCAATCGGTTTTGCTCTTTCGGTTGTTGCCGTTTTCTATTACCTCCGCATAGCGATAGCCCTTTTTGCTCCAGCTTCCGTTGAAGAAGCAAACAAGACTTGCGCGCTTCCCTCTTCGAGTGTATTCCTTCTCCGCTTGGGCACGGTCGCCGCGGCTCTTATGCTCCTCGGCTTGAGTGTAGCTCCTGCTGCTGGCCTTGTAACTATGATTGCGGAATAATTCTAAAAGTTAGCTTGTACAAAAAGTCTTACTAGTCAATGTGAACCCCGAATGTTGGACAAACTTTCGGGGCTTTTATTTATAAGAAATACACTGAAGACAATGCTTTGTCTATAACTTAGTCCATCCTTAAAATCGAATGAAAGAGGTCTGCTGGTATCTTTATTCCACCGACAGCTTGTGGCAGATTTCGGAAAATCCCGTGTCGCGGTATTATGTATCCTATTTTAAGTCTCTAGATAACGAGTAAGCAATGAATAAAAATAAAGAGCTCTACGGAGTATTATGGAAATGGGAAAATATCATCTATCTAATAAGATGCCGGTATGTATATTAGCTATTATTGGATTATGGCTATTTAAGTGGACGACAAGGAGCGAATTATGCATGTTTATTGGTGGATA
>JALNVO010000189.1 GCA_023231365.1 Fibrobacteraceae bacterium
AACAGAAAATCCGCAAGTACCTCATCGACAACAACTACATCGACACGGTGATCCAGCTCCCGCCGGATCTCTTTTTCGGCACCACCATCGCGACCTGCGTCATCATCCTCAAAAAAAGCAAGAAGGACAATTCCACCCTCTTCATCGACGCGTCCGCCGAATTCGTCCGCAGCGGCAACAAGAACAAGCTTTCCGAGGCCAACCGGGAAAAGATTCTCAAGGCCTTCGTGGAACGGAAGAATGTAAAGTATTTCGCGAAAAACATCTCCAACAAGAAAATTGCGGAGAACGACTACAACATCGCCGTGAGCAGCTACGTGGAACAGGAAGACACCCGCGAAGCCGTGGACATCCGTAAGCTCAACGCCCGGATCAAGGAAATCGTCGCCCGGGAAATCAAGCTCCGCACCTCAATCGACAGAATCGTCGCCGACCTCGAAGGAACGGGAAAATGAGAACGACGGGAACCGAACCAAACGAGACATCAGTTGTCCGGAATTTCCGGATAACTGCGGTGGACGGGCAGCCCGTCGGCGTTCCATACAAATTCAAACGAAATGCGCATAGCCGGGAGACATCAAAAACTCACGCAGAAAAATCAGGATGGAAAATGCGGGCATTCATGAAGCATGAATCGAGGGCAGTCGCGGACTCCGGGGTGCGGGATGAATAAGATTGAAAAGCTGATCGAGAAGCTCTGCCCCGAGGGCGTGGAATACAAGGCGCTGGGGGAATGCCTACAAAAAACAGTCGGAGGAGGCACTCCACTAAAAAGCAATAGCAACTTTTGGGATGGCAATATTCCATGGGCCTCTGTAAAAGATGTTGTTAAATGTGGCCTCATAATAAATAAGACTCAGGATTCTATTACTGAAGCCGGATTGAAAAATAGTTCTTCCAATATAGTGCCTAAGGGAGAAATAATTATTGCCACAAGAATTAACCCGGGGTTAATGGTATTGGCAGGTATAGACGTCGCGATTAATCAGGATTTAAGAGGCCTATTTTTAAAAAACTTCTTAAACAAGAAGTTTCTGATCTATTATTTTCAAATACTGAAAATTGAGGGTAAAGGAACGACCGTCAAAGGAATCTCTATTGATGAGTTACTAAAAATTTTTGTTCCCGTCCCGCCGCTTGCCATCCAGCAGGAAATAGTCAGCATCTTGGATCAGTTCAGTGAACTGGAAGCGGAACTGGAAGCGGAACTGGAAGCTCGCAAGCAGCAATACGAATATTACCGCGACCAGCTACTCACCCCCCGGAATGTAAACGGCAAATGGATTCTCAATGACGGCGTCGAAGTCCAATGGAAAACGCTGGGGGAAATATGCTCGCCCTCCGAAAGCATCAAATGGCAAAATACCAACGGAACTGAATTTCAATATATTGACCTATCTTCTGTGGACAGAAATTGCAATACAATAACCGAAACCCAAACCATAAACAAAGAAAACGCTCCAAGCCGTGCGCAACAGATCATAAAAACGGATGACACTATTTTTGGGACAACTCGTCCGACCTTAAAACGTTATTGTTTAATTACCCCACAATATGACGGACAAATCTGCAGCACAGGATTTTGTGTGCTACGCCCCATTCAGAAATATGTTCTTCCCAAATGGATATATTATCAGATATCATCAACGCCATTCTACGATTATACAGAGAAAACTCAAAAGGGAGCAAGCTACCCATCTATATCGGATAGCGATGTAAAAAATTATAGAATTCCCCTCCCCCCGCTTGCCGAACAAAAGCGCATCGTCGCCATCTTGGACAACTTCAACGCTCTCGTGAACGACATCTCGGAAGGCCTCCCCGCCGAAATCGCATCCCGCCGCACCCAGTATGAGTACTACCGGAACAAACTGCTGGAGTTCAAAAAATAAAGATTATGAAAATAATAGACATTAAGTTTGAAAATTGTTATGGAATCAAATCATTTGCTGCACAATTTGATTTTTCTTCGTGTAAAGCACATTCAATTTATGCTCCAAATGGATCAATGAAAACATCATTTTCTAAAACTTTTGAAGATTATTCAAAAGGAAAAGAAACAAGAGATCTAATATTCAATGAAAGAGCAAATCTTCGTGTATTGACCGATGAAAATAAAAATAATATATCACCCGAATCAATTTTTGTAATAGAGCCCTATAATAAAGATTTTAGTTCAGAAAAAACATCCATGCTTCTCGTTAATCCAGAAATAAAAAGAGAATATGATGCAGCGCTAGTTAAAATTGATGAAAAAAAAGATGAAGTAATGAAAGAACTCAAACAACTTTCAGGTCTAACAGGAAGAAATATAACGCCTGAAACTGAAATCCCGAAAATATTTAAATCAAAATCAATATTTGAAATTCTAGAAAAACCTCCAGTCTATTCATCATTAATTCCCATTGAAACATTAGGGACGCTCGTTTATGCGAATATTTTCAACGACAAAACTATAGCTTTTCTTAATAATGCTGATGTCAAAAAGCAAATAGTGGAATATATAAAAGAATACGATGCCCTCGTTACGCATTCTCCCATCCTAAATAAAAAATTCAACCATATTCAAGCTCAAAATATCCATAAAGACTTAACCAATAGCGGCTTTTTTGATGCTAAACATAGCGTCAATTTATTTAATGGAGAGAAAAGAGAAGAATATATATCCAGTCAAGAATTAGAAAAAAAGATACTGTCAGAGAAACAAAAAATCTTCTCAGATAAATCCTTAGAAAAAAAGTTTGACGCTATTGATAGAAAGTTATCCAATGCTGAGTTAAGAGCGCTAAGAGATTATCTCTATGATAATCAAGAAATACTAGTTGAGCTCAACGACCTTCCCTCATTACAAAAAAATTTGTTTGTTGCTTACTTTAAAAAAATTGAGGGTACACTAAAGCAGCTTACTAGTATTTATCAAGAAACAAAAAAGACCATTGAATTTGCTATAACACGTGCCAAAGGCGAGCACACTGCATGGGAAAATGTTATTGATATTTTTAAAAAAAGATTTTGTGTCCCCTTTGATGTAACTATAAAAAATCAAGAAGATGTTATCCTAAAAGAAAGCTCCCCACAACTAAAATTTGAATTTATTGACGGGGAAGAGAAAAAAGAGGTTGAGAATAATTCGTTACTTGAAATTCTTAGCCAAGGGGAAAAAAGAGCACTATACCTTATGAATATTCTATTTGAGATAAACGCAAGAATCAAGCAGAATATTGAAACAATACTCATTATTGATGACATCGCGGACTCCTTTGATTATAAAAATAAATATGCCATTATTGAGTATTTACGCGAGATTACAATGTTGCCAATCTTTTCAACAATTTTTCTGACACATAATTTTGACTTTCATCGAACCATATCAAGCCGTCTTAATATAAAAAGGGAATGTAGACATTTTGTTTATCGAAACGACGGCAACCTGCAACTTCAGAAAGAGCTTTATCAGAAAAATCCTTTTGAATGTTGGAAAGAAAAGCTAACAGAGCCAAAATATTTCATCTCCTCAATACCATTTGTTAGAAATCTTGCAGAATATTGTGGTGATCTTAATGTCTTTAATTTATTAACTTCCGCTTTACATGTTAAAAAAAATACCGATGCCCTCACGATTGAAGAAATTGAGAATGCATTTAAAATTATGCTTAAAGATAAATCGACGTTGAACATGCCTAATAAAAATGGGCTTTATGTAGATCTATTAAACAGATTAGCTCAATTAATTTTATCAGAGCCTAATGAATCAACAGAGCTTGAATCTAAAATAATACTTTCAATGGCGATTAGATATCTGGCAGAAAAATATATGATAAGAGAAATATCAGATGCTTCTTTTGTTAATGGCATTACTAAAAATCAAACATTAGAGCTATTCAAAAAATACTCTGATCTATATTCATCAAAAAAAACTGAATTAGGGCTTCTTGAAGAAGTAAATATTATGACCCCAGAAAACATTCATTTGAACTCTTTTATGTATGAACCAATATTAGATATGTCCCCAGTAAATCTAAAGCGTCTTTACTCAGACATAAAAATAAAGCTAGCATAAACAGATACACGATATTTCATACAAAAACAGATAGTACAAGTCTTTTTCGCAAAATTTTTCATTTTACCATATAGCTTTCTGATTCAAATAGATCTATTTTATTATCCATAAAAGTAGGAGTTCATATGCAACGCTATAAAAATCTAAATGGAGATTCAAACATCTCTTCATTTGAGCTGGGGAATGATTCAATAACCATCCAATTTAAAGAGGGCTCCATCTATGTCTACACCTATGAAAGCGCCGGAATGTCAAATGTTGAAACAATGAAACAATTTGCTCAGAGTGGATCGGGGCTAAACAGTTTTATCATGAGGAATGCTCGGAATTTATATGCAAGAAAAACAAAAATTTAATTTTCTTTAGAAAAATGAATTTCTTCGCAACAAGCTATGGGGTAGTGCATTAATTCAAGATAGCTCGTTGACGATAGTATCAAATGATACCATCATTTCAGTATGAAGCCGCCCCGCCAAAATCGTCTCCCGCATCCTTGAGACTTACGACAAAATCAACGATCTACTGGGCTACAAGTTCTCCCGAAAAATAGAAAAAGTCATAAGTAAAGAAAAAGAAATCAAGAAGCTGGCGCTGAGGGTGGAAAAGGAATACAGCGACGGCACGCAGGGCGCGGGGCTTCATTCCATAGGCAGGATGAACTTCGAACAGGCGGCCTCCGCAATCAGGGATCGCAGGAAGAGGAAGCCGCGGCGAAATGAATGCATGGTAATTAGATGTGCCGCAGTTAGCCAAGTTAGACTGATGAAAATAAATGGAAAAATAACACAGAGGTCGTATGAACTTTGATATGGAAATGAGCGTAAAAATTATTGTTGGCATATGTTCCGTGATCGGACTGTGGAAGGTGTTCTCTGATGTATCACGAGGGAAAAAATCCGATCTTCGTGAGGATTACGATTTTTCATATCGGTTTTTCAAGGAATACGAAGGCAATAAGGATATGCCGCCCATATTGATTGAAAAAGGGCTGCGGGCCGTGTCGGGAACTGTTATGCTGTCAGTGGAGGAGATTCTTTATCTCCTGACTTTGAAGCATCCGTCGAGAAGCATGAAGATATATGAAAGGTGTCAGGGTTATCTGGTTTTTGATGAAAAGCAGAAGAAGATTCTGTTCGGAAAGCGTTACAGATCGAAGATCTACAGAAAAGGTATGAAAGTATTTTCTTTCGTTGTTTATTTCATTTCTGCTTCCGCAGTTCTGTTCCCGCTGCTTTTCATGAAATCGGTCCCGAAAATCGGCAATGTGTTCACCATTCTTTTATCTGTTGGAATTCTCATTTATCTTGCGTGGTCGTCCGTGAGTAGAGAAGCAAGAATTGACTTGTCAGAAGAATTTATGAAGGAGTTGTCGGCGGCGGAAAAAGAAGACGATGGTTGTTTACAAATTAAGAAATAATAAGGGTTTAAAAA
>JALNVO010000190.1 GCA_023231365.1 Fibrobacteraceae bacterium
CGCATTGTACGGCGCGGGATCATCCGAGTCCGTGATGATGTAGAAGTTCTCGTCATCGGCCGCGGCCGAGGGGTCGGCAAGGTAATGATAGCTGGATACGGGATTGTCGGCCATTGCGGAAATAGCCATTCCGCACATCGCCGCGAAACAAATTTTGCCTATGGATCTGGATAGCATGATGCACCACCTTATTTTTGCTAAAAATATCTCCATATGGTACTTTTTCCCCGTCGGTGCGGAAAATTTGCGTTGACATTTTGTCAATAAGCAAAAAAGGTAGGGCTTATTTTATTTGAATTTCCCAGAAATGATTTTTTTGTACTGTCTTTTACCAGTGCGGCACTGGTAATGCCGTATGCTTCTATTAAAAAACGAACCGTTTGGTGCTATTATCTCTGGACAATTTGGAGATCATGTCCAGCATTGCCAGAACAAACGATCCCTTAACAAATGAATCTGGTCTTCATTCCCCGTTTCCAGTTCTAAAATGTTTTCAATCTTCATTGCTAAAAACCATTTTTATTAAAATCAACCGATACTTCGCTCAGGCTCGCATCAATCCTTTAAACACCGAAGCGACCGCCCATACGATTTAAAGTAGTAGTCCGTGGCCACGCTCTCGTAGTTGCTGCTCATACCCTGGAAATACGCGTCCGTAGAACTATACTCCGTAGCCGTCCACCAAAGGCCGTAATAGTCAACAAGGCTAAATCCCAACCCGTTGAAATAGCCCCCCGGCAAAGCGGAAAAGCCGTAGCTGTCCGTACCGTTGCCGCTTTCCCACCCGCTCGTGCTCTTGAGCATGGTCCCCGCTACGTCCGAACCTCCGACGGCATCCTCGAGCGTCGTCCATTCATCGTTTGTCGGAATATGCCAACCATAGGGGCACACACCCTGATGAGGGACCGATATTACAGCGGCAGCCGATGCTGATTGATAGGAACTAGCAAGTCCCATCGCCACTGTCCATGTATAAAGCCTGCCGTACTTCGCACAACTATCCGCGCTGTTTTCGTAGCACCAACTGTCACCTTTGAGGCTCGACATCGCGGAACTATCCGCATAGTTCAGGTTCTCCGCCATCCACGTCTGCGAGCCGATCACCACCGTCTTGTACGTCCGACTGTCGCGGCAGTCCGTCACCGTATTCGTTCCGTAAGTGTTGCTACAGAGAACCGACGACGAACTAGGCGATGCATTTACACTTGAACTAGAAACAGGAATGGATGAACTTGATATCCCGACCGAAGACGAAAGGGGAATTGAAGAACTTGAAGCCCCCCCTACACTCGAACTAGAGATCACAAGCGATGAGCTGGACGTCCCAACTGACGAACTCGAAGACCTGACAACCGAAGAAGAACTCCCCCCTTCCACTTCCGTACCGTTATTTCCGCTGTCTCCACCGCACGCCGTGAAAATCAGGGCAATGGCAACCATACCGAATAATGTTACACGCTGTTTCATTTTTTTCCTTGCATGGGACAGGCCCTATTGAAACTATCCAAGCCTCAAAAATAGCACTTCTAAAAGAGAGCACAAACAAGCGATGGATTCGTCCATTCCATAACTCCAAGGATTTTCGTCCAATACAGATAAATTTTAAAAAAGTCAAACACGGAGCAGGGACGATACTATGAGTTGGTGCACTCGGACCACACCGCGTGCTTTGTCATTGCAAGGCGGCATTTCACCCGTCATCACAAGGCCATCTGTCATTGCGAAGGAACGAAGTGACTGCGGCAATCCCTTTCGGCACGGAGCGCATGGTTTGCTTCGGTGCTGCGCACCTCGCAATGACATCTCTTACACCGTCATTGCGAGGCGTGTTTTTCACCTGTCATTGCGAGGCGTGGCACACGCTGCGGCAATCCACCCCGGTTATCAGTCCTTGACGCAACGAACGGAAAACGCATTGTACTTGTCGTTGTTGTACGTGTACATATCCGCGACGTCGTAGTTCAAGTACCTGCGGTAAGCGTTGCCCGCATCGTACTCCGTAGCACTCCAGAAGTACGCGCCGTAGCCCGCGTTGTAGAAGCCGCCAAAGTGGCTGCGGTAGCCCGCAGGGAGAGCGGAGAAGCCGTACGCGTCCGTACCGTTGCCGCTATCCTGCCACCCGCCCGTACTCTTGAGTACCGTCCCCGCCGTGCTTTCACCGCCCACCGCAGCCTCCAGATCGTTCCATTCCGTCGTATCCGGCAGGTGCCAACCTGTTGGACACACGCCCTGATGAGGAACGGAGATCACCGCAGCAGCCGTCGCCGACTGGTAGGAACGCGCGATGTCCATCGCGGCAGTCCAGGTGTAAAGTCTCCCGTACTTCGCGCAACTATCCATACTATTGTTGTAGCACCACGAAATTTCTTTCAGGTTCGGCATCGCAATGCTGTCCGCATAGTTCAGGTTCTCCGCCATCCACGTCTGCGTGCCTATCACAACAGTCTTGTACACCTGCCCGTCACGGGGATCCGTGATTTTCCCGTAAGTGATATTCGGATTCAGGTAATTCCATGCCGCCTTCGCGCTTGAACTAGATACAGCAAGCGACGAACTTGATGAAATCGTTTCCGCACTGCTGCTTGATGCCACAGCTGACGAACTCGATGAAACCGTTTTCGCACTGCTGCTCGATCCATTCGCAGAAGACGAAAGATCCGACGAAGAACTAGACCCCGATGAAATACCTGAACTTGAGAAGTCATCACCGGAAGAAGACGTTACTTCCCCGCCGCTCGAAGATATTTCACCCGAAGACGAACTCGTCCCATCCGTTTCCGTACCGTTGTTCCCGCTGTCACCGCCGCACGCAGCGAAAATCAGGGCCGCCGCCATTATACCAAACAATGCTATGCGCTGCTTCATCTTTTGCTCCTTGCCATGAACAGGCTATCGAAACTATCGCGACATTAAGATAGTTTTTCTGGGCACCCCTAACCTGTTCTTCTCATGAATTTCGGGTGCCACTAGGTAAGAGCCCTTATTTATCAAGGCGCCTCAACCGTTTGGGCTCAAAATTTAAAAAGACATTTTGTGATTTTCCAAACAAACTTCTTCGGCCCCCGAAATTCACCAAAAGGCGCGGTGATAACCTGCGTGATGCTTCGTCGCATAAGGCCTCACATAGAAGACTATGCTACGGCCTTACGCTCCCCCCCTCACTGGGTTCTGACCGCGTGAGAAATCCAGGCTAAAAGGGGGCTATCTTTAAATCACCATTCCCTGTCTCGACAATTCTTCCTGACCGTCTTCCGGATAATCTTTCTTCTGTTGCCGGCGGACATATTTCACCACCTGTTCTTCGTTTACTCCGGCGGTGCTCACGAAACATCTCTACGAAATGGAAAAGAAAATCATGGCTGTCCCTGGAGTTTCTCTTTTGTGATCGCTTCGAAAAAGCCGGCATCCCACAGATCAAGCTTCGAGACATCCGAAATGAACGGTTTCACATCCAGCTTCGCATTTTCAAAATCAATTTCCAGGAACCTGGAACAAAGCAGATCCTTCAACCGCGGAAGCGACAGTTCATCCGCGGCATTCCAGTTGCCCGTCTGTTCCAGTCTCTTCTGCAGATGGGGCAGATTCACTTTCGTCCCGCGCGAAAGATACCACACGTAGTCATAGAAATCCCGCCCCTTGACCCGGTTTTTCCATGCGCGGCACAACACGGCATGGATCTTTCCGGCAAAAAGGGAGGGCTCGTCGTAAAGGCGGACGGCAAAAGGCGATGGCAAAAGGGCGTACCTGTTCTGATAATTCGCCAAAGCCGGGGGATTCGTGTCCACTTCGAACTTTATCTTCAGAACCTCGTTTTCCGGGACTCCGGAGACGGGAGGCGTCAGAGGGGCTATCTTCAGCAGATGCAGCAGTGTGTTCCCTTTCAGAAACGCGGACTGCGTCGCACTCCGATACTTCTTCTCCTTCGACTCGATCGTCATCGAAAAGCCGGCCGCAGAGAGGCCTGCCTCCAGAGCCGGAAAATAGTCCGCCAGATCGAACGACACGTCGGGCCCGGTCAATGAAAAATCAAGGTCTTCCGAGAAGCGGTCCAGTCCATAGAATATCCGGAGGGCGCTTCCACCGTAAAAGGCGGCCTTTCTAAAAAAATTTCCTCTCGAAAGACCGCACAGGGCCACCTCCTGCACTATCTCCTTCAGGGCGTTCCGATAGTCATCCGTGTTCTTGCAGTCGTATCGTTTAAGCATCGTCTCAAGGGCGTTCATTACGGTCTCCTCGTCTCATTCAGAAAAAACAGATTGCGCTTCCTGTACAGAGGCGCCAGAAAATGAATCAGCGCGAAATCCAGATTGGCGAAGTCGGAGGAATCGATGCGCAGGTCGTCGAAAAGAAGCGAAGCGAAATCATTCCTGTTCCGCACGGGGCGTGACTTGTACAGCATGTCGCACAGCGCCTTTTCGCAGGAAGCCAACTGATACGGACGTCCGTTCTCTTCCACAAGCGTCACCGCATGGGGGAAGGCCTTCGACGGAACATCATTATATGTGAAATTTCCGAAAGGCGTCCGGTATTCCCTAGTTTTATTCTTGCCGAATGTCGCCGAAGAAAAGGTGGCGACCTTTTCCGGAATCAGACCGCAGCGGGAAAGCGCATATTCAAAGGAAAGGTACGACGGGCCGTAAATGGCGGACGCAAGAAGATAACCCGGAGTGTTTCCGTCCGTCTCGTACAGGCCGCGGATGACCCTGTGAATCTCGCCCCTGCGGACCATCTGCGCAAGCTTCATCTGCGGTTCCTTGTAATCCCGCGCGAGCGACTCCAGAATTTCCCATGAAAAGCGGATCACGTATTTCCTCCAGTAAGTATAAATATAATATAGTTTTTGGAGGAAATGCACAAAATTCGCATTTCTGAACAGGAATGAACAGGAAATGCAGATCCTTGATCGGAAAACAACCGGGCGGGCTTTCAGAGCTCCCGCTTACTTGTGGTCCGGAAACGCGACAAAGCAAAAACCCAAGGCCGTGCGCCGCCTCCGGCGGCAACACGCCGTCGCTCGGGGCCTGCGGCCCGTGCTACCTACATGGGGCAGCAAGCTTGACAATCGGGATCGGATGGTTCACACTAAGGTCGTAAACGACCAAGTGTTCACGTACCTATAAGTCCTTGACGCAACGGACGGAGAGCGCGTAACCCTTCGTGATGCCATTCGAGAGCATGCTCACGTCGACGGAGATCATGCCCCAATAGGCGACGGAGTTTGCATTGTATTCCTTGGCGCTCCAGAAGATCTCGCTTTTGCCGGCGTCGTTGAAGCCCCCCTCGTCGTAGCGGTAGCCGGCAGCGAGAGCGGAAAAGCCGTACGCGTCCGTTGCCTTGCCGGCGAACCAACCGTTGTCGCTCTTGAGTTTCTCTGCCGCAAATCTTGAGCCGCCCACGGAATCCATGAGTGTAGTCCAGTCGCCATCCGTCGGCATATGCCAATCCGATGGGCACGCTCCTTGTTGAGGGGTGGAAACCACAGCACTC
>JALNVO010000191.1 GCA_023231365.1 Fibrobacteraceae bacterium
AGAAAGCACATTGACAATCACTTGAACTTCACGAGTGAAATTCTCAGGGAACATCGGACGAATCGGACGGTCAATGATACGGGCGGAAAGAATTTCGTCATCGCTCGGACGTCCCGATTCTCGCTTGTTATAACCACCCGGAAGGCGGCCCGCAGCATACGACTTTTCACGATATTCAACAGTGAGGGGGAAAAAATCCCCTTCCTTCTCAGGCCCGAAGCAGACCGTGGCCATTACGAACGCGTCACCCAACTTAATGACGGCCGATCCAGAAGCCTGCTTAGCGAGGCGGCCCGTTTCCATTACGACTTCACTTCCATCGGGGAGCCTCGTCGAAACTTCCTTGGGCACTAACATTTTATATTCCATGAATACTCCTCAAGCGGAATTAACCGCGAAGTCCTAGATCCTTAATCAATTGACGGCAAGCGTTAATGTCTTGCTTCTCGTAGAACTTAAGGAGGTTCTTGCGCTGAGCAACCATCATAGTCATACCACGGAGGGAATGATAATCTTTGCGATGAGTCTTGGCATGTCCCGTAAGATTCTTGATTCTTTCTGTAAGAATCGCAATCTGTACGCGAACAGAGCCTGTATCTTTTTCATTTGCACCGAACTTGGCGGTGAGTTCCTGAGTCTTTTCTTTTGTAATGGTAGCCATTTGCTGTCCATTTCCTTATGGTTATATGATGAAACAAAAAACACAACCTTCGCTCTTGTCGCACACGGTGGCGGGCCGTTTTTTACAAGAACTCGGGCCAATCTGCAACTGCGGCTCTAATTTAGCTTTTTTAAAAAGGCTTCCCTCCAACTTTGTAAAAAAGTTACCTTTTTAGGCCATGTTAGAGCGCTTGAATCTTGATTTCAGCTTTTATGATTGGCTTTTAGTCATCATCGTCACTATTTTCGGTACCATCAGTGCGTATATTAAAGATCCCCAACTCAAAGCCGTCACGGGCACAGTTCCCATCCCATTCGGATTCGCCTACATTGCGATCGGGCACCCTATCGGAGCCGCCAACGCCGGAGGTGCCCTTCTCTGTCTCCTCTTTGTCCACGTGGTACGCATTCTCACCTACAAGATGCACGTTCCAATCGTCCTTTCGATTTTAGCGGGAATCATCGCATTCATCGTACCAAGTGCAATACTTCTCCCCATCATGCCCCAAGGAGAATGGTTCTTCTTTCTCATCTGCGCCGTGAACCTAATCCTCGGCATTTTTCTTTTCAAAACGCAGACTTATCACAAGGGAATTCAGTACAAAACGCCCCTACCCGTGTACATTAAAGCGCCCGCAGTAGCAGCCGTCGTTGCAGGACTCATGCTCATTAAAAAAATCGTCGGCGGATTTGCCACCAGTTTTCCGATGATGAATTCCATCGTGAGCTACGAAAGCCGCCATTCCTTAGGCGATCAATGCAGACAACTCCCCTTATTCCTCATCGCAGCGCCATTTATGTTCGTATGGATGCACTACTCCGAAACCCGGTTCTCGTGGAACCATTGGTTTGTGCTCGTCACAGGAGTTACTTTGTATATGATAATCTTCATCCCGCTCAATCAGAAGCTTCGCAAGAAAATTGAAGCTGCGGCAAAAGAGCTATAACATCGTTCATCTCCGGCGTAAATTTAAGAGATGAGAACCATCGGCCCTCGCTCCAGTAAGGCAAGCGGATGAAAGCTTTATAAGCATAGAGCATCTGCGTTCTCGCACCTAGAGCAACAAAATCCGCATTGGATAAGCCTTCTTTAATAAGCTTCTTGTAATAGAATCCGTCAAAAGAATAGAGCTTATCACCCACCACAGGAAATCCCAAACTCGAAAGATGTGCACGAATCTGATGCTTGCGGCCCGAAAGGAGTTCCGCTTCCACCACGGAAAAAGGCACGGGCACATTTGCCACCGGAGTTTCAAAATGGCCCAGCTTGCGGAACTTCGTCTTGCAGGGTTTGCCATCGGCGAAAGGATACATCTTGAGCCGAATTTCACTTGAAGGATCTTCGCGGAGGGGTTGCTCACAAAGAAATTCTTCTGTGAGAAAATTGCCGCGAACCACGGCTAGATATTTTTTGCGAAGGAGAATGCAATCCAAATTGCGTTCAAAACGAGCCGCAGTATCTCGAGTCTTGGCAAAAAGCATGATTCCGCCCGTATCCCTATCCAAGCGGTGCATCGGCGAAAGTTCATCGTTGTCAAAAGCGCGGCGGACAACACCAGTGAACGTATTGTAAAAAATGTGCCCCGTATGATGCACAGGAATTCCAGCAGGTTTCGCCACAATCAAAAACTCGTCATCTTCAAAAAGAGTTTCAAAATCAGTCGGAACAGGCGGCTCCGTATAATTTTCAACGCGATATACGACCTTGTCCTTTGTTTGTACCACATCATGCGCTTTCGCCTGATTTCCGTTGAGCGTTACACATCCCGATTCAATCTTCGCTTTCCATTCTTCTGCGGAATGGTACGTAAAACGCTTGCAAAGCTCTTCCAAAAAAGAAAGTCCCCGATGCTCGGAATAGACTGTACTTTCAAAGAAAAGAGTTTTAGGTACTTCGCTCATAAGAGGTAGAGTTTATGGCGTTTAATATATTCAAAGACTTTGGGGTCTAGGCCTTCTGGGCATCCGCTATAACCGAACAGAAGTTCCTTGCGAATATCCCTGCTTGCATATTTTCCGTCAAAGCCCTCGTCATCGCCCACCCAGAACATTTGAGCATAGCCCTTAGAAAGATGAAGAGCCTCATCCGGCTTAGGAGTTCCGCGGCGGTTGAACACAATCAGTTCAAAATCGCGGAGCAAAAGATGCCCGTTAAATTCCGTGCCAAAAAAATGCAAAGGGTCGCGCCAATGCGGAATGCCCTCGTAACTGTCCGCACCCACCAAAAGGCGAAAATGAACATCTGGGAATTCCTTCTGAAGTTCCGTCATCGAAACATAGGATCCGCGGTAATCACCCATTTTTAGTTCCGATTCCGAAATGCAAATACGAGGATCGCTGCCCACTACTAAATCTAGCATCGCAAGTCGATCTTCCGCAGAAGCAAAAAGCTTTTTATCCCAGCGATCCGGGCTCGGCACAAACCAAAGTTCATCGCACAAATTAAGCTTTAAGCAGAGTTTAGCAAGTTTTACATGATCGCGGTGCACAGGGTCGAAAGCACCGCCAAAAATAGCCACAGTCTTAGTAAACATACACAACAAATCCGAGATTCAACTGCAAACGAGTTCCGTGCACGATCATTTCTTGAATGGGATCGTAATGGGAAAGCACCCAGCGGTATTCCATCTCAGAAACAATCGCAGACATTGTACTCAACTGGAACGTAGCCCCAAGACCTACGCCCCATTCGTTCCACGCAACATCCCCAATACTTGAAAGATTCTTAGCCCGCGTAAAGCTCCCCACGATGTAAGGTTTACCCACGCCACCGAGCGAAGCTGCAAGCTGCGCCGAAAGATCACGGCTTTTGATAGATATGCGTTCGCCGTCATCAGAAGAGCGAGAATAATTGTAAAATCCGCAGCCAAAACGAAGGTAACCCCAGCCACTTAGCCACACGCCCATAAAAGGAGTCATCCGATTAAGCCCCGCGCCATGCGAGCCATCGTCTAATATGCCATAGCCGGATTCTGCAACACCGCCAATGACAACAGGAATCTTCTGTGCCGAAGCGTGGGAAACAAACAAAAGAAAAGCGACTACAAAAAAAAACGGATAAAACCGCATTAGGCAAACACCAAAACCAAAACAAACGCGCAAAGCAGAATATTGGAGAACGCATCTATTTTCATTTGTATAAAAAGAGGTTTTGAGACATCGGCCTTGGCCATAAGCGCAACCCGGTGAAAACGGTCAGAATAGTAGCACGAAAGGGCAAATTTCAAAAGTACTACGCACAATACCCACGGAGCAAAACCCGCCAAATAAGCAATCGTCGCATAAGCAACCGTCAGCACGGCATTCTGAATGACATTGGAACGGCGAAGTCCGTCCGTAGGCTCGTCTATATCCAACAAAATCTTACGAAATTCGATAATCTTCTTTTGCAGTGAACCATAACTATCGATAAGACGCGCCGCACTATACCCGAAAACGAGTACAGATGAAAGAATCAATAAACGTGAAAAAAAAGGAATCATCCTCTTTAATATATAAAATAGAAAGCAAGGCCCGTTAACATCCTACCCACTTCCGTGCCGTCTCCAGGCTCCAGCCCTTGCGATTAGCATAATCCACAAGTTGATCTTCACCGATAGGCCCCACACTGAAATAAACGCTCTTCGGATGCGCCAGATAATAACCGCAAATCGCATTTTCTGGAATCATCATAAACGAATCCGAAAGTTCAAGTCCGATCCGTTCCTTCACTTGCAAGGCTTCCCAAATAGGAAGTTTCTCCGTATGATCCCGGCATGCAGGGTAACCGGGAGCAGGTCGGATCCCGAACGGTTTGTGAAATGGAAGAACATACCCCCAATATGAAAACATTACATCGCGGTGCAGTTTTTCCGAAAAAGCCTCAGTGAGCCGTCCCGCAAGGAAATGCAAAAGCATTGCCGAATAATCATCCCCCGAACGCCGGAACAAGTCAGCCGCCTCTTTCACACCAAAGCCCACCGAAAGAGCAAAAAGCCCCATAAAATCTATTTCGTGCGGAGAAAGATAATCGGCAAGGCTCTTGAGCGTACCATTATTCTCAGCCTGCTGTTGGCGCAAAAATTCAATCTTGACCTGAGAAGTCTCCGCAAAAAGTACAATTTCTTCACCATTGCGTTTCACCGGGAAAATGCCGAATACAGCACGGGCTTCAATTAATTTATCACTAACAATGCGATTTAAAAACGACTCTGCATCTGTAAAAAGTTTTCGTGCGGCCTCAGCTTTTGGAGTATCACCCTCCAGAATCTGCGGATATCTTCCGGGAATAGCACATGCAAAAAAGAGTCCATTCCAATCGATGAAGGGCACGAGGGTCTCCAGAGGAACAGCCTTCAACACCTGAACTCCAGAAACATTCGGGGGAGGAGAATGAGGCCAGCGATTTTCACAAAGGACGCACATCAGTGGGAAATGTAGATATAACACAATGCAAGCGGCAAAAAAGCATTTCAATTTATCAATCTTTTTTTCCGGAGTTAAAGTCTAATTTACTGAAGGTAAAAAGTTTAGGACCTGAATTTTTCAATGAATCTTCAATACGGAAAAGATCTTTGCCATGTGCTTATTTTGTCCGAGGAAAAACACATAAATATTGGTAAAAGGCCTCCATCAGGAAGAAAAATCGGGCTAGGCCTCCGAGATTCCGGCTCTGGGGCCGGAATGACTGCAGTGAGCACAGCCGTCAACCAAGTCACTCTGGACGATAGATCCGGAGTCTTGACGATAATCTTCAAGCTTTTTTCAAGTAGATCCGGAGTCCTGGCGATAACTTTTCACGTTTTCCTCTTTTTCTGCATGGCGGTTGAAGAAGGGGAGCGCAA